>JBASOB010000435.1:0-1981 GCA_049657865.1 Mobilitalea sp. | reverse complement strand
CGGTACTTCGGCCGGAGCTGTCATGGCAGCACTTTTAGCGGGGGGTTACACCGGCAAAGAGTTATTCAGCATGTCGGCGGATATGGATTTAAATAAATTATTGGACAGAGACTGGATTCAGGCAATTCCTCTGTTGGGGAAGCCATTGGGATTACTGTTGGAAAAAGGAATGTATCAAGGAGACTGCATTGAAGAGTGGATGCAGCAGCTTCTTGAGGCAAAAGGAAAAACAAAATTCAAGGATGTGATGTTCGAAGGCAAGAGCAGGTTAAAAATAATTGCCTCGGACATAACGAACAGAGAAATATTGATTCTTCCGGATGATCTTCCGAAATACGGAATAGACCCCCTGGAATTTGACATCGCCAGAGCAGTGAGAATGAGCGCCGCTATCCCTTTGTATTTTAATCCGATCAAATTGAAATATAAAAATTGCATGAGCTACATAGTTGACGGCGGTGTTTTAAGCAATTTCCCTGTTTGGATTTTTGATGTAGACAGCGCACCCAGATGGCCCACCTTTGGTTTCAAGCTGGTCGAGCCCCCGGCAAGCAATTGCTCCATGGGGAAGACGGACTTGCTTTCTTATGTTTTTGATATCTTTGAAGCAATGGTGGAGGAAGACCAGTCCGTATTTATGAGAGATAAGGACAGCATAAGAACAATTTCAATACCCACATTGGGGATCAAATCCACAGATTTTAATATTTCGCTTGAGGATAGCCTCAAGCTTTATCTGTCCGGCTATGAAAGCTGCGAGAGATTTCTGAAGCAATGGGATTCCCAGGATTATATCAGAAAATATAGAAGATAAAATAATAATAATAATAATTTTCAACAAAAAGAATAATCTGCATTGCAAACTATTTTGTAGATTATTATAATAAAAATAAAAGCAATATTATAAAGTATCAGATGGTCTTATATTCCTATTTTGGCACCGTAAGAAACGGCGGAATTATCGTTCCGATCAACCTGATGCTTACCATGGAAGAAATTATTTATATCGTCAAGGATCTTGCTGAGGGGCGAATATATAAAAACCTTTGTTGTTCTCAAAGAGGGTGAAGAATGTCATTCGAAAGGACTGCTTCGTTTTAAAGCGAATCCTGAAAGACGAACAGGAAGCTCAAAAGTAACAGGAGGGGCAACGTGGAAAGAACATATATCATGCTGAAACCGGATGCGGTGGAAAGAAAACTGACGGGGCGCATCATCGACAGAATCGAATCAAAAGGATACCGCATTGTCGCTATAAAAGTGATGAATCTGAATAAGGAAGTCCTGAGAGAGCATTATGCCCATGTTGCTGACAAACCGTTTTATCCTCACATGGAGAACTATATGATGTCAGGCCCTGTATGGGGAATGATCGTCGAAGGGGAAAACGTGGTTCTGGGAATGAGAACTCTGATCGGCGCAACAAAATTTGAGGACGCTCTTGCGGGAACGATCCGAGGCGATTTCGCCGGGTCCACAACAGAAAATGTGATACACGGTTCCGATTCTCCGAAAAATGCAGAAATAGAGATCAAGCGGTTTTTCGGGTTTTAAAGAAATTCAAAATAAAAGAATGAGGCCTTGCGCCTCATTCTTTTAGCCCATATCGATATTCCAGCAATTTCCTTAATTCAATATAATTGTACAAATTAAGTAAGCAATTCACAAATTTGAAATCAATAATAATTGAAAATAAACTTTGGTCATGCTACAATCTATCCTGTGGGCGGTATTCAATGAAACGGCACCGCATATTAGCTTGCCCAATTTGCGAAGCAAATTGTCGGCAAACTTATGCATAGAAATCACAAATCTTCGATTTGTAGATTTTTACTGCAAGGAGGAAAAAGTGAAAATTGTTAACACCATTCAAGAAGTTCGCGAGAATGTAAAGGCTTGGAGGACAGAAGGACTGACCGTCGGATTTGTACCAACCATGGGCTATTTACACGAAGGACATCAGAGCCTGATTCATAGGGCC
>JBASOB010000434.1:0-4680 GCA_049657865.1 Mobilitalea sp. | reverse complement strand
ATAACAACCCCTGCTGGTCCGACATTCTTCTGAACGCCGCCATAGATTACGCCGTACTTTGTAACGTCAACAGGTTCTGATAAGAAACAGGAGGATATATCAGCAACTAAGGTCTTACCTTTTGTATTTGGCAACGTCTTAAATTTCGTACCATAAATGGTATTATTCTCACAGATATATACATAATCAGCGTCTTCAGAAATCGGAAGATCGGAGCAGTCAGGAATATAGGAAAATGTCTTGTCAGCTGAGGATGCAATTGCATTAGCAGTTCCATAAATTTTAGCTTCCTGATAAGCTTTCTTAGCCCACTGGCCGGTGATAATATAATCCGCCACCTTATTCTTCATAAGGTTCATAGGAATCATAGCAAACTGTTGAGATGCTCCACCTTGTAAGAAAAGCACTTTATAATTGTCAGGAATATTCATTAAGTCTCTTAAATCTTGTTCAGCATCTTTAATTATTGTCTCATAAGCCTTTGATCTATGACTCATTTCCATCACCGACATTCCAGTGCCTCTGTAATCAAGCATTTCATCTGCTGCTTCTTTTAAAACTTCTTCCGGTAACATTGCCGGACCTGCTGAAAAATTATAAATTCTTCCCACTGTTTCATCCTCCTTATTGACGTTGCATTTATATAATTTGACGATTTAAAACTTTAACCTGATAAAGTTATGCTTATTATAAAACTCTGTTATTTTTTTGTCAATATTTTTATAGTTATAATATGGATTAGGAGTTCTAATGATTTATTGTCGTTTATTGGTCATTTCAGTCATTAACTGTCCATATCTTCCTCAGAAAATGCTTCTTCAATTGCTGCTCCAGGCGCTACCATCGGCCAAACTTTATCATCGCTGTCAATGATACATTCAATGAATACTGGCTCGTTTAAAGCGATTGCTTCTTTCAGCACACTTTCAACTTCTTCCTTCTTCGTAATTCGGTAAGCCTTTGCTCCTAAAGCTTCTGCAACCTTTACGAAATCCACTTTATCATTTAAGGTGGTGTAGGAGTATCTCTGTTCATAAAACAAGGACTGCCACTGGCGTACCATTCCAAGAACATGATTGTTAAATACAATTTCAATAATTGGTATATCATACCTGGTTGCTGTTGCAATTTCATTCATATTCATACGGAAACAGCCATCCCCGGCGATATTAATTACAGTTTTATCAGGTCGGCCGAGTTTTGCTCCGATACAAGCTCCAAGTCCATATCCCATCGTTCCTAATCCGCCTGAAGTGATGAAAGTTCTAGGAAGTTTATATTTATAGAACTGCGCTGACCACATTTGATGCTGACCAACTTCTGTAGTAATAATCGCATCGCCATTTGTAACTTCATAAAGTTTTTCCAATATATAGGGCCCTGTTAATGACTTATGATTATATTTGAGTGGGAACTTCTCTTTAATTCGAACGATATGTTCCATCCATTCCTTATGGTTTTGCTGTTCTAGTCTGGCATTGATTATTTTAAGAACTTCTTTAATATCTCCAATTACACTGCTACTGGTAAATACATTCTTATTGATTTCTGCCGGATCGATATCAATTTGAAGGACTTTGGCATTTTTTGCAAATTTCTTAGCATTACCGGTAACACGGTCAGAGAACCTAGCTCCTACTGTAATTAATAAATCACATTCTGTTACACCAAAATTGGAGGTCTTGGTTCCATGCATTCCCAGCATTCCTGTATACCTGATATCTGTTCCGTCGTAAGCACCTTTCCCCATTAAAGTATCTGTAACCGGAGCATCGACTCTTGATACAAATTCCTTTAATTCATCATGTGCTTCCGAAATAACTGCACCGCCACCAACAAAAATATATGGTTTTTTAGAGTTATTGATCATCTCAATTGCAATGCTAATATCTTCCTCTGTTATTTCATCTGATTTTCTGAACACTTCTTTTAATGGAGCATTCGTAAATTCCGTCTTTGCTGCTGTTACATCTTTTGTGATATCAACAAGTACTGGTCCGGGTCTTCCAGAACGGGCGATATTAAAAGCCTTTCGAATCGTATCTGCAAGCTTTGTAATATCTTTGACAATATAATTATGTTTTGTAATCGGCATGGAAATGCCTGCAATATCAATTTCTTGGAAGGAGTCTCTGCCAAGAAGATTAACTGCTACATTTGCAGTAATTGCAACTACTGGAATACTGTCCATATAAGCGGTTGCTATTCCGGTTACTAGATTGGTAGCTCCTGGGCCTGAGGTTGCAAGACAAACTCCGACTTTACCGGTTGCTCTTGCATATCCATCTGCCGCATGTGCTGCTCCCTGCTCATGGGAGGTTAATATATGTCTGATCTCATGACTATGTTTATATAATTCATCATAAATATTTAAAATAGTGCCACCCGGATAACCGAACACGGTACTAACACCCTGCTCTTTTAAACATTCAATTACGATTTGGGCTCCTGTTAATTCCATATATATACCTCCTTTGGTATTTCTATTTTATTTTGGTATTTCTGTTTTATTTTGGTATTTCTGTTTATTTTGGCATTTCTACTTTATTTTGGTGTTTTAACTTTATTTAGGAATTTATATTTTCACTTATAGAATTCATATTATCACTTATAGAATTCATATTTTACTTTTTTACTTCTATCTTGCTTTTGGTACCTCCAGAATTGCTCCGCGGTTCCCGCTTGTTACCATCGCTACATAACGTGCCAGATAGCCTGTTGTAATTTTAGGTTCACGTGGCTGCCATTTTTCTCTTCTTGCTGAAAGTTCTTCGTCAGAAATTGCAAAATTCAAGGTATTCGCATTAATATCAATTTCTACCATATCGCCTTCTTCAATCAGCGCAATGTTGCCACCTACTGCAGCTTCCGGTGATACATGTCCGATGCAGGCTCCTCTAGAGGCTCCCGAGAACCGTCCGTCCGTAATTAAAGCTACACTGGATCCAAGTCCCATACCCATAATCGCACTGGTCGGATTCAGCATTTCTCTCATACCAGGTCCACCCTTCGGACCTTCATAACGAATGACAACGACATCACCAGATACAATTTTGTTAGCTTTGATTGCATCAATTGCATCTTCTTCACAGTCAAACACTCTGGCAGGTCCGATATGTTTCAGCATTTCCGGAGCAACAGCAGAACGTTTTACAACTCCGCCGTCCGGTGCCAAGTTGCCTTTTAATATTGCAATACCACCGGTTTGGCTATATGGATTCTCAATTGGCCTAATTACTTCAGGATCTAAATTCACACAACCTTCAATATTCTCTCCAACTGTTTTTCCTGTTGCAGTAATCAGACTGGTGTTAAGAAGTCCTTTCTTGTTCAACTCATTCATTACGGCATATACTCCACCCGCCTCATTCAAATCCTCCATGTAAGTGTGACCTGCCGGAGCAAGATGGCATAGGTTAGGAGTGGTAGCACTAACTTCATTTGCGATATCTATATTGAGTTCAAAACCACATTCGTGTGCAATTGCAGGCAGATGAAGCATGGTATTCGTGGAACATCCAAGTGCCATATCTACTGTAAGCGCATTCATGAAGGCTTCTTTTGTCATAATATCTCTTGGTTTAATATCTTTCTCAAGTAATTCCATAATCTTCATTCCGGCATGTTTAGCAAGTCGGATTCTCTCTGAATATACTGCCGGTATTGTACCGTTGCCCTTAAGTCCCATTCCGATTACTTCGGTAAGGCAGTTCATGGAGTTTGCCGTATACATTCCGGAACAAGAACCACAAGTAGCACATGCTTTATTCTCATATTCTTCTACTTGCTCTTCTGTCATCGTACCTGCACTATAAGCTCCAACCGCTTCAAATAGAGAAGACAAGCTGGTTTTCTGTCCATTGACTCTGCCTGCCATCATAGGCCCACCACTTACAAATATGGTAGGTATATTAACTCTTGCTGCAGCCATAAGTAATCCCGGTACATTCTTATCGCAGTTTGGCACCATAACGAGTGCATCAAACTGATGAGCCATTGCCATTGCTTCTGTCGAATCAGCAATTAAGTCTCTGGTAACTAGGGAGTATTTCATTCCTTGATGGCCCATTGCAATACCATCGCAGACAGCAATAGCAGGAAATACAATCGGGGTCCCTCCCGCCATTGCAACTCCTATGCGGACGGCGTCCACAATTTTGTCAAGGTTCATATGACCAGGGACTATCTCATTATAGGAATTCACGATACCAATGAGAGGTTTCCTTAATTCTTCTTTTGTTAGCCCCAATGCGTTAAATAATGATCTGTGGGGAGCTTGCGCCATACCAGTTTTTACTGCATCACTTCTCATTCTCAATCACCTATTCTTTCTTAAATATTATAAATGCATCACCTATTTGGTGCTTTGCGTCACTTTAAAGTAGTACAGAATATAATATAGTATTTCATTCTAAAAATCAATGTGAAAATAGAAAATAATTATGAAATCTTTGCCAGCCATAACTAATAAATATACCTAGCATATATATATTTCATATCAACAAATAAAAATCAATATAATCATTTATATATTAGGAAGAAACTCATTTAAATTTTACAGGATTGTCTTCGACGAATGTATACCATTCCCTTCACCTGCCAAATTCCATCTCTATTGATTCCTAGCATCACCAACTCCCAGATGAACATTGAACAAGCACCAATGCACGAGTTTTGGAG
>JBASOB010000433.1:0-6621 GCA_049657865.1 Mobilitalea sp. | reverse complement strand
GATCAAGACCAGCCTCTTCAAACATAACAGGATTATAATAAAGCATTAGAGCATTACCGTCTTGAGGGATGAGGTAAGGAACATCCTGATAATATATTACATCTTTATAACCTTCGATAAAGTCATCTGCCTTCAGTCCGACATTTTCCATATAAGGGTCCCAGGATTCAAATGAACCTTGTGCTGCAAAGGAATATGCGGAGGAATAATCATCTGCTATGATTAAATCCGGAGCCGTGCCGCCGGCAATGGCCGCAATCAGTTTTCCATTATTTATTCCTGCAGAATCCGTAACAAATTGTACTTCACACTTAATATTAGGGTGTGATGCATTAAACGCATCCACACGTCCCTGATCCCAAGTCATTGAATCGCCACTGAAGCAAGACCAGTAAGTAAAGGTCCCCGATAGCTCCTCATCGGAACCTGCTGCCTCCGCTGTAGTATCGGTTGTATCTGTTACATCCGTTGCATCAGTTACATCCGTTGCATCACTGGAAGCTTTGCTGCATCCCCCAAATGAGGCCATTACCATCGCTGCACAAATAACAAGTGCTAATAATTTCTTTCTCATAACATACCTGCCCTTCCCAAATAATAGTCATTAACTATTCGCTCGATTAAATTTGTCAGAAATGAACTATTTCATTTCCAGTTTCCTATTCCATCTTGTTTTCATAAAACCCATTTGTTTCTCCCTGTTAAAATCCGGTATTACTTTCTTAATTTAAGATTTCACTCCTCCATTTCCTCGTTGTGATTTTGCACTTTCGTTTCCTTATCGCGATAAGGTGATACACCATCGTCATAAACCCTTGTGCATATCGTACATATGTAACTAGTTTATATCCAATATGTTATAGCAATTTAATGTTTTCGTCTCCCGATTATTTGCTATTTGCAACGCATTATCTGCTTTCTTTTTTGTGAGAGATTCTTTTAATTTTATACATTATGTTTGCATTGTTTACTTTATATGCTATAATACTGTACATAATTTAATTTTTAGCAATATTTGGTCCTGCTTTTATCTAAAAAACTATATTATTTAAATATCAAAATAGCATTTTATGAGTTTTAAATATGGAGGTGGCGAATAGTGAAGTTAAATAATGATGCATGTGAACAATTAACATTTGATGACGGATGTTATATTAATGTCTCAATCGGAAACAATTACGAGATATTTCATCCTCATTGGCATACTGAAGTGGAAATTATTTTTCCAATGGAAGGAACTTATTTTGTAAAAGTCAACAACATTCCATATTCCTTGAACAAGAATGATCTTTTATTTATTTCACCAGGAGAACTGCACGAAATGACAACGCCTCTTGAAGGTTCCCGAATGGTTCTCCAATTTAATTTTTCGCTCATTAACAACTTAAAGGATTTTAATTTTTTCAGCTCTATCTTTCAATCAATTAAAGTAATAACCAGCGCTACAGATCCTGATATTCATGACGAAATACTAGAATTAATGTTTGCAATCCGTAAGGAATATGATGTTGAAAACGACTTCAAGAATGCGATTATGTATTCTAAGCTGCTGCAAATCTATGTATTAATTGCCAGAAAATACACAAAAATATCAAACCATTTTCCTGATATCGCGCATAATAAGCATCAAGAATACTTTGCAAAATTTACTCAGATATTTACCTATATCAACGAACATTATGCAGAAGATCTCACGCTTGAACTAATTGCCGACCGCGCCGGTTTCAGTAAATTCCATTTTTCCAGACTATTCAAACAGTTAACTAATATGTCGTTAAATGATTATGTCAATTCAAGGCGTATCTCAGAAGCTGAGGTTCTTCTGCTTAATCCGAATCTGTCCATCACCGAAGTATCTCTGCAATCCGGTTTTAACTGTCTCTCCACTTTCAATCGGGTCTTTAAGCTTACAAAAGGATGTTCTCCTACTGAATTCATTAATCTATATAATTCCCATGGTTAATTTTCCCTTCCCAAGTAATAGAACCGCAGTTATAAACCCTTCTATTATCATAAAAAAATGTGGTATCTCAACTCCTACGGGAGTCAGATACCACATTTTAAATTTATCCTATTTCTATTACTTCAACCGATAGCTCACAAACGCAAGCTTCTTACCACAAGGAGACCAGGAATTTACATTTAAGGTCCCTTGTCCTCCAAATAATTTAGCCAAGGTATGGTACTCTCCACCCTGTGCTGACATCAGGCGAATCTCAACATTTTTATTCGCAGGATGATCTCCCGGTGCAACATCACCTTTCTTGTATGTAATATAGGCTACTGTTTTTCCATCTGGGGATAAATGAGCAAACCAACTGTTACTTTCATCAAAGGTCATTTGAGTCTGCTCACTGCCGTCCGTTTTCATGCGCCAAATCTGCATCAATCCGCTGTGAGTAGAATTGAACCAGATATCGTTTCCCTCCGGTGAATACTCCGGTCCGTCACTTAGACCAGGCGCATCCGTTAATCTGGTTTCTTTTCCACCTTTTACAGGGATGGTATAAATATCATATTCGCCATTACGTTCTGCACAATATGCAAGCGTTGTTCCATCCGGGGACCAGCCATGAAGATAGCTAGGTGCAATCGGTGTGACAAGTACCGGCACACCGCCCTCCATTGGTACCTTATAGATTCTGGACTGACCGTCTTCATAAGTATGATGGCTTACTGCAACCTGTTTATGATCCGGGGATAGTACATGATCATTATTGCAGTGGTCACAAAACTCAGTATTAATTATTTTCACTGCTCCTGTCTCTATATCATAGGAATAGATGTGGCCTCCGGCATTATAGATTAATTCTTTTCCATTATTCAACCAATTTGGTGCTTCAATT
The DNA here is from genome assembly GCA_049657865.1 of Mobilitalea sp. Taxonomy (GTDB): domain Bacteria; phylum Bacillota; class Clostridia; order Lachnospirales; family Lachnospiraceae; genus Mobilitalea. The sequence goes on along the minus strand of JBASOB010000433.1, from coordinate 3,775 downwards.
ACGTAATCAAATTCTTTTAATACTGTTCGCTCACCAGTAATTACATCAACTGTTTCAAGAATGCTGATTACTTCTCTTTGTTCTATTTCATGGTGATGATTTGTTAAAACCTGCATATTCTTTACCTCCTTATTAATTCCAGATTTCATGATTCAATCCGGATAATATCTGTGAGAATCGTCCATTCACTTACTCTTCAACAAGTTTCTACGCTCTTACAATATCATAAATCAATCCTCTTTATTTTACTCACAGTTTTTTGCGATTTACTGAGCATTATTTGCTCTCTTTCAAAAAGGAGACTGTCTGCGGGAAAACCCCACAAGACAATCTCCTTTACAATCACACTTCACTAAGTTCATTTACGTAAAATATGTATATGCCATTACTAACTGCTTTTCATGATTCTTCACCTACAGATTTTCTCCATTAGAAGTAATCACATCATGATACCAGTAACCCGAATTCTTAATCGTTCTTTTCAAAGTCTTATAATCAATATGAATTATTCCGAAACGTTGGTCATAGCCGCCTGTCCATTCGTAATTATCCATAATGGACCAACATTGGTATCCAATTACAGGAACTCCTTCATTAATAATTTTTTCCAGGCTTAAAAGGTAACGATGAAGGAAGTCGATCCGATTGCCGTCATGTACTTTTCCGTCCAAAGCAACCCAGTCACTGCTAGAAAATCCGTTCTCCGTAACCATGATCGGCTTGCCATATCGTTCATATAGAAACTTCGGTGCCCAGTATAAGACGTCCGGAGTCAGGTGCCATCCAAAGCTAGACTTCGGACACCCCTGATAACCATGTTCCCCGTAGCTATCTGTTGGAATCGGGTAATTCACGGTTCCTTGATATGCATTAAATCCGTAAAAATCGAGTGGTTGAGCTACTAAATTCCAGTCTTCCTCTGTCATGGTATACATCTTGTCACCAAAAAGTTCTCTTGAACCCTCTGGATATTCTCTGAGGAAGATTGGATCAGCCCACCAGGAATTACCCATTACGAAATTAAAACTTTTCACTTCAAAGGATTTCTTTTTCGCTGTTTCAATTGCTTCTGTGGAAGAATCTTTCGGAAGATAGACATCTCCAGTAGGAGCTAAACCGATATTCGCTGTTTGCTTGCTGTTATCACGGATTGTTTTTACTGCTTTTCCATGGGAGAGCAATACATTTTTGCTCATATGAATCAATGTCTCGGTATCATTCTTTTCAAAAGGTGCATGAATCTCCATCAAATAACCTAATCCCATGAACATTTGCGGTTCATTAAAAGTCATCCAGTATTTTACTCTATCGGATAACCGTTCTACCACTACCTTGGCATATTCCGCAAACCAGTCGGAAATTTTATCATTTTTCCAGCCGCCCTGCAGATATATCTCATAAGGCATGTCCCAGTGAAATAAAGTTACGAGAGGTTCTATGCCTGCTGCCAACAGTTCATCTACTAAATCAGAATAGAAATCCAATCCCTTTTTATTGATTGCGCCAGTGCCTTCAGGCAAAATGCGTGGCCAGCTGATGGAGAAACGGTAACTTTTCAGTCCAATCTCCTTCATCAGTGCTACATCTTCTTTATATCTATGATAATGGTCACATGCTATGTCAGCATTTTCGCTGTGCAGAATGCGTCCTGGCTCATGTCCAAAATGATCCCAGATACTGAGACCTTTTCCGTCCTCCTGATATGCTCCTTCTACCTGATGAGCTGCGGATGCTGCTCCCCATAAAAAATTCTTCGGATATCCCATAGTTTTATTTACAAGACAATTGTGTCTTGTTCCTCCTTCTTATTTATGATCTTGATTTTAAGTTTGATCTTGTTTTTAGGATTATGATATTATCTTAATCTTTATTCCATGTACTAAGATTAACATTTTCACTCAGCAGATACAATGATAAGTATTTGCTATTTCATGTCATTTTTGGTATTATTATCGTAATATCAACATTATTAAGACTAGTTTCAATACATTTCATGTTATATTTGGAAATAGTGATTATTCCTTTTCTTATTGGAGGGCATTTGAATGGATTATCAGCAGCGTTTGTTTCATAACGATCCTAATAATGGTTTACTTGAAGCAGGTTATCTTGATTCAGAAACTGCGCCACAGTATTTCGACAATCTGGTTTCACCTTATTACAGGTGCTCCCTTGTATTAAGCGGCAGTGGAAGATTCACGGATTCTGCAGGCAATGATTATAGTCTTCACTCAGGGAGTGTATACCAGTTACTTCCAGATCAGACTTTTCACTTAACGATTGATTCGGACATACCCTGGCTCGAATACCGGATCTGTGTTAATTCGGCCACTTATCAATCATTAATGTCTCTCCAGCTTTTAAGTAATTTTCCTACCTTTACAATAGAACTGAAGACTTATTTATTGCAGTGGCTTCCGGTCCTTCTAGAGGAGTTAAAAAACAGGCCTCAGAAAGAATTATCCGAGGCGTTTTTTAATACTCAAAAATTATTGATTCAAATTCACAAAGAGCATATCGAATATACTGCTTCTGATTCTAATGTTGTCATCGAGTGTGCGAAACAAATTCTCAGTAGTTCCTGTCATAACGACATCTCCTTGACCGGTATCGCCGATAACTTTAGTATGAGCTATGAAAAATTCAGAAAACTATTCAAAGAAGGAACCGGACAGTCACCGCTACAATTTCAGCTGACTGTAAAATTCCGTTATGCACAACGATTTCTGACGGAAGGCTTCTCTATCAAAGAAACCGCCCAGAAGGTCGGTTATGCAGATCCCTATATCTTCTCAAAGCAATTCAAGAAATATGTCGGGCAGACCCCTAGCCAGTACAAGGCAGTTGGTAGAAGAACCATTTCCTTCGTCCCATAAGTATCTCCTATATCTTTTCTGTCGAGAACCACATTATGATCATTCCGATTCCCGCTGTCACTATGGATAGAACCAGCATCGCAGGAACTCCGCTATTATCGATAATAATCCCTCCGAACAGCGATCCAAGAACTCCACCGAGCGTACCTGTCATCGTCATAAAAGCCTGACCCTTGATTCGGTCCTGGTGCCGCATTACTCTGTTAACATAGAAGATTGAGGATAGCGTAAATAGAGCAAACCCCATCATCTGCAGTATCTGAATCATATACATTCCGTAAATATCACTGACGAAAAATGTAGCAAGCGATTTTAACAGAAAAAATATACTCGATATTTTCATCCATATGTCGCACCGCACCTTTTCCACCATGTAGACAAAAAGTAACATCGTTGGCAGTTCACATAACGCTGCTAGCGCCATTGTAATACCAAATTCCGTACTTCCTCCGCCTTTATTCTCGACGATCTGGAACAGGAAATTATTCATCATATTCTGGCTCAAACATGCGATTACGATTCCCACCAGCAATATACTGAATTTCGGATAACGCGCGAAAAAATGTCCTTCTGCCTTCTGATTTTCCTCTAACTCTCTTTCTAATAATCTACGCTCAAGTTCAAGCTTTTTTTCCGCAGTAACCGTCTTAGAATCACGGAAATTATAGACTGCAAATATAAATACAAGATTGACAAGAATAATAAGTACCGGAATGACGACCGTACCATACATTGCTACCAGAATACCGACACAATAGGATATGACGGCATAGGAAAGCGATCCCATTCCCCTTGCCAATCCAAAGTTCAGCTTCACTCCCCGATTAATATACTCCATTCCAAGTGAGCTAACGAGCGGCAGAATAACAAGTAGGAAGATCATGATCATGCCATATAAG
>JBASOB010000432.1:0-11837 GCA_049657865.1 Mobilitalea sp. | reverse complement strand
GTATACTATTCTTGATCAGATTGCACAACAGCATATGAATGAGTGTTCGGTCAATCATCATTGTACGGAGTGAGTTAAGAAGAGTTAAGCGAATTCCATATTCACTCAGTTGTACAAGAAAGGTGTCGCTAATTTCAGAGAATAGATCATCAATCTTTACAGACGTCAGTTCCAGGTCATGCTCTCTAGCAAAGGATAAAGTTAACAGCTTAGTATAAATATCCTTCATTCGTTTTGCTTCTGTGCGGATAGTTTCAGCCGCTTTTAGTCTTTGTTCTTCCGATGTATTGGCACTAATCAGAAATTCTGAATACCCTTGAATTGAGGTGAGAGGGGTATTCATTTCATGCGATAAATCATCAATAAATACCTGAAGTTCCTTGGCTTTTTCTTCTAATTCATTCGTTCGGCCTTCCACCGCGGTAGCCATTTTATTAAACGCCGTTCCCAATTCGTTAAATTCATCTTTGGTTGCTGGAATCCTAATTGAATAATTACCTTTGGATATTGCATCGGCACCGAGGTTAAGCAGTTCAATCGGTTTTGTTATCCAGCGGGAATAGAGATAGGATAGTAAACCTAGAAGAATAATCAATCCCGCAGCCATAAGAATAGACAGAGAAACACTCCTAGTTCGTGCAAGGTAAAGAGTACTGATATTTCGCGCATATACAAGACAGTAATCCGCTTTTGTCATTGTACCGGAGACAAAGATATAATGCTGATTAGACTCTGCAAGGATTTGAATCTGCTTGGAACCTTCTCCGACAGAAAGCAGGTCCTGATACCGATTCGAGCTGATCTTGGTAAATTCATTGAATACTTTGTCTTTCTTATGGAACAACATGAGATAGATGCCTTTTTGGTTATAATAATCAACATAGTGGGAGAATAACAGCTTAAGAGAATCATCGGTTGTTGTATTAAAATCGATACCATTTTCAAGAGCGGATTGGATAAGTTCATAATCATTAAGAGAACGCTCTTGTTCTCTGGTGACGTTATCTAAATGGCTCCGGTTAATTAGATAGTAGGAGCTGATAGATAGGACGGTGAGAGATACCATCAGAATACTGAGGAAGATCTTTTTCCAAAGCTTCATTAATTTGATACCTCCAATCGATATCCATATTTATAAACGGTTTTGATAACATCATCCCAGTCAAGTTTTTTGCGAAGCCTCTGAATATGCATATCTACGGTTCTGGTTTCGCCAACATAGTCATATCCCCAGGCAGTTTCTAAAAGTTTTTCTCTGGACAAGGCAAGATTTCTGTTTTGAATCAGAACTTCAAGCAAAGCGAATTCCTGAGCAGTCAGATCTATATTCTGATTAGCTTTACTGGCCAGACGTTCTGAAAACTTTATTTCAACATCTTTATAAGAAAAGGTAGTATTGATCTTTCCATTTCGTCTGAGTATTACATCTATACGAGCAAGTAACTCAAGTGTTTCAAAGGGCTTTATGATATAATCCTCAGCACCAAGGTTTAAGCCCTTGACCCGGTCAATAACCGAACTTTTAGCTGACAGATAGATTACTGGAATATTTGCATGATTAAAATTACTGATTAATTGAAAACCATCCTGTCCAGGAAGCATTATGTCAAGGAGACATAAATCAAAATGATTGTCTTTTAAAACCTCAAGTGCCTCTTTTCCATCAAAAGCTTGAACACCGGTATGCCCAACGAGAGTCAGATTCATTAGGATTAGGTCATTAATTGCTTGTTCGTCATCTACAATAAGAATGTTTCCCATGTCGTCCTCCATATTATCATTTCATATCATTAAACACCATTATTTACCATATTATAATAACATGATATTGGCTAATAGGCAAGAAACGAGCGAAAATAGTTAGTATCAAATGTTTGCTGAAATTGAAGCATGCTGGAGTCTATGAATATAATTTTTCATAACAAAAACCGGTTGATTCTATTAAAAACATCATAAAATAAATTAATTTAATTTAAGGTTGAATTAAAGTACATACTTTATGATAAGTATATAAGAAATATCAAATGCAATTAATATTTCGTGAAATTATATGAGGTTTGAAAGGAGAATATAACAATGAAAACAAAAAAAATAGCAGCGATAATATTATCGATTGTATTAACATTCTCTCTTGTGGGATGCGCATCAACACAAAATGCGAACAGTGAGGCAGCGGCAATCACGCAGACAGCAACTGAAGTGACGCAAAGTGAGACGGTGGCAACGGACAGCAGTTCAACAGACAGTACCACAACTGACAGTACCACAGAGAGTACAACGACAGAGAGCTCTGCAAGTATCATTTCCAACGTGGAGGGTTCAATGCTTGATACGACAGAGATGTTCAGTGACCGAGATTTAGAACAGACAGCTAATCTTACAGGTGCTGAATATATTGAACTAATAAGCGGGGAAGATGTGCTTATTGAGGAGGAAGGTATCTATGTCTTAAGCGGTGAGGTAGAGGAGGTATCGGTTATTGTTGAAGCAGCAGATGATGCAAAAATCCAAATTGTATTCGATGGCGTCAATATTTCGAATGAAGATTCACCGACAATCTATGTGAAGTCTGCGGACAAAGTATTTGTTACGACTACAGACAGTGAAAATTATATGGAAGTTACTGGTACCTATATTGCAGATGGAGATAACAATCTGGATGCCGTCATTTATTCGAAATCAGATCTGACATTAAATGGCACGGGTACACTGGAGATCGTTTCTGAACAGGGCAATGGAGTTACCTCGAAAGATGATCTGAAAGTAACGGGAGGCACCTATATTATTTCGTCTGCTGAAGATGGTCTTGAAGCAAATGATGCTATTCTGATCTATGATGGCAATTTTACGATTACATCCAATCAGGATGCCTTACATAGTGAAAATGAAGATGATTCTTCGCTTGGATATCTATATATATATAATGGTACATTTAATATTAGTGCAGGAGATGATGCAATTCATGGAACCAGTATCGTTCAGATCGATGGAGGTACCATTAACGTAGAGACCTGTATGGAGGGCATTGAGGGAACCTATCTTCAGATAAATGGAGGTACCATTACCATCTATGCGAAGGACGATGGAATCAATGCGACAGCGAAAAGTACCTATGATGTCGTGATTGAAGTAAATGGCGGTACCATTGATGTTAGTATGGGCAGCGGAGATACCGATGCATTTGATTCAAACGGTGATATTTATATTAATGGCGGAACAATCAGTATAGAAGCTACTTCAGCTTTTGATTCGGATGGAACAGCGGAACTGAATGACGGAGACGTTACAGTTAACGGTGAAACCATCACACAGATTACTCAGTCACAGATGGGTATGGGCAGAGGAGGTCATAGATAGACAGATAGAAACGATATCGATCATTCCTCTCAATTTACTTGACAACAACTATTATTTTGATAGATAATATAGAAAAGGATATTTCCAAACATGACTTCTAAGCCTACTTTATATTAGATGGAAAAATAATAAGTGTTATCAATAAAATTAGGTGGCATTGTAGCACATAGGATTACTGCTTTGGGGAGCTGGTACGATGTGTAAGTGTAAAATGGGAGAATATCAGATGAGTTTTAACCAGAAAATTAACAGAGAAAACAGTAAAAGACTAATGGGCATATTAATCGTTATCATGCTCATATCAGGAGTACAAGCAGCATTATATATTATATTTGGTGCAGAGTATTACGGATGGAAATTAATTGGAATAAAATTCTGTATTGTAATCGGAGTTGCAATTTTATTAATCCCACTAAATCTAGTAAAAAATGGGAATGCTAAGTTAACAGCAATTTCGCAACATATTATTAATCTTGCTGTGATATCAATGCTTTTACTAGCAATATTCAATACATTTTTTGCGCAAAACATATCCTCGGACATTTCTATCTATATTATGATGCTTTTTGTTACGGTAGCAGCAGTAAGAATGAAACCTAGTCTGATGGCATGTCATCTTATCTTTAGTTTTGCCATATTTGTTGTTGGTATTACCGCTTTTCAATCAAACCAGGTTTACAGGTCTACGCATATAGTCAACGGGTTCCTCATGAATATGGTTGCATTTCTGATCTCAGTTATGTTTTATCATTATAGCAGTATGGAATACAAGGATAAATTAGACATTGATGCGAAAAATCTAGAATTGAAGCGAATTTCAGATAATGATGAGCTAACGAGTCTTTATAATAACAGAGCAGCAAATCATATTCTTGAACAGATGATTGAAAGGGCTAAAACTACGAAGGAAACAATTTTTCTAGGCATCTTAGATCTGGATAATTTTAAAGATATCAATGATCGTTATGGACATGCTTACGGCGATGAGGTATTAAAATTAATTGCGAAGAAAATTATGGATAATATCAGTTGCGATGATACCGCAGGCCGTTTTGGTGGTGATGAATTTATATTGATATTTAAAGAAGCAACCGAAGAACATATTAGTATCGTAATGAACAAACTTTTAAATGATGTAAGATCTTTAAACTTTAGGGAAAGTAAGCTTACCTTTAGCTGTGGCATTGCAAAATGGAATGGAGAATCTAAGGAAAAGCTGTTTGAAAGAGCAGATCATTATATGTATTTGGTCAAAAATTCTGGAAGAAATAATATTCTGCTGGAGATGAAGGAAATAGCTGTATAATCAGAGCATCTAATTTTAATGATATTAATCAACTAACGTGTTCTTCCTAATATAATAAAACAGATGAAATAACTGAGAATATAGTGAATAGTAATAAAATTGTATTTAAAAACATGATATATTCTGTTAAAATACAGATTGATTCTCGTATTGATTATTGATATCCTATTAATAAATAAATAAGAGGCTAAGGCAGAGACGTCAAAGGATGATATTCATCTTTTGGCTTCTCTGTTTTTTTGCTATATTGATAGAAGAAGGGAACTGCATATGTCGAGAGAACAGAAATTCAATCAAGAGGCAAAGAATAGAATGGAAAAGGGAATTGAAAAAGTCGCAAAAGCTGTGGCTGCGACCTTAGGACCAAAAGGGAGAAATGCAGTGCTTGATAAAACCGCAGTAGGAGGAACCAGTATCATTACGAATGACGGGGTATCGATTGCGAAAGAGATTATTCTTAAAGATACCTGTGAAAATATGGGCGCACAGCTCATGATTGAAGTGGCCACAAAGACAAATGATATGGTTGGAGATGGAACAACTACCTCGATTGTACTTGCATATGAAATGATCCGAGAAGGAAGGAAGAATCTAGCGGCAGGAGCAAATCCGATATTAATGCGAAAAGGAATGAAAAAAACAGTAGAACAGGTAATTAAGAGCCTTGAGAAACAGGCTGTTAGTTTGACAAAAAAAGAGGAAATAACTCAGATAGCAACAATATCTTCAGGTAACAAAAAAGTTGGAGAGCTAATTGCGGAAGCGATGGAGAAAGTAACGATAGACGGCTTTATTACATTAGAAGATGCAAAAACAAGAGATACCTCTCTTCATATAATAAATGGGATGAGACTAAAAACTGGCTATCTCTCTCATTATATGTGTAATATGAAAAAAGAGAAAAAGGTGGAATATCATAATCCATACATTCTGATTACAAACCAAATAATTAACAAAGTACAGATGATATTGCCGATTCTAGAAGCCGTGAAACAGGAGAAGCAGGAACTTCTTATTGTGGCAGAGAATATTGATGGAGAGGCTTTGACAATGTTGGTTATCAACGATGTGAAAGGAAAATTTTCTGTTGTTGGAGTGAAAGCACCTGGATTTGGTGAGTTTCAGAAAGATATTCTCGAAGATATTGCGATTTTAACTGGAGGAATCTGCTTTTTTAAAGAAAGAGGGCTGGAACTTAAGAATGCATCACTTTCTATGCTGGGAAGAGCTGATAAGGTAATCGTGGATAAAGAGAATACTTTGATTCTTGGAGGCCGCGGAAGTTTTGATAAAATCAATATGCGAATTGATCATATTAAGAAATTGAAGGAAGCTTCAGAATCTGAGTTTAACAGGGAACGTTACAGAGAAAGAATATCAAAATTGACGAATGGAATTGCTGTGATTCAAATAGGAGCAGATAGCGAAATAGAATTAATTGAGAAGAAATTACGAATCGAAGATGCTCTCGCAGCAACAAAAGCTGCAATTGCAGAAGGTATTGTTCCGGGTGGCGGATGCGCATATATTCATTCTATTAAAGAAGTGAAGATTCTGACAGAGAGAATGAACGGGGATGAGAAAACAGGTGCTCTCATAATTCTTAAGGCTCTTGCCGCTCCGTGTAAACAAATAGCATATAATGCAGGAATGGATGGAGCAGTAGTTGCTGATAAGGTTTTAAAAATGGGGAAATGGATGGGATATGACACTCTCTTGGAAGAATATTCTGATCTTTTGGAGGCGGGAATCATAGATCCACTTAAAGTTGTGAAAGCGGCATTACTTAATGCAGAAAGTGTGGTTTCAACGCTATTGACAATAGAAGCTGTTAATATCGGCGATTCCTTATAATTGCATACACAAAATGATGCAAAAAACAGAATAAATATACAATAATTTATACTTTTTCGTGCATTGTAAACAATATAAGATGAGAATACAATAAACACATGAATACTCCCTATACTCAACAAAGGCGTTGGAAAGATTAATCTTTTCAGCGCCTTTGTTATTCAAAAGAATCATGTAGCCGGTGCATGGAAAACAGGAAGAGATTTATTGTTTAGTACAGTTTAGCAAGGAACTAAGGGAAACAGTGAAAGATTATAGTTAAGTACAGGTCAAAAAAACTATAAAAACAGTAAAAGATTATTGTAAACTACAGGTCATCAGGGAACTAGGAAAACAGGAAGCGATTAGTAGTTAGGTATTGATCAACATGGAAAACAGAAACAGAATTTGTTGTAAGGTACAGGTCAACAGGGAAAATATAAAAAGGAGGATTACATATGAGACAGCTCGCTATTTATGGAAAAGGTGGAATTGGTAAATCTACAACTACACAGAACCTTACTGCAGGACTTGCGGAGATGGGTAAGAAAATCATGATTGTAGGATGCGATCCAAAAGCGGATTCCACACGACTGGTACTTGGAGGTTTAGCTCAGAGGACAGTACTCGACACTCTTAGGGAAGAAGGAGAGGATATTGATCTTGATTATATAATGAAAACTGGGTATGGCGGTATTAAAGGAGTAGAATCCGGCGGACCTGAACCTGGAGTAGGGTGTGCAGGCAGAGGAATTATTACATCGATTAATCTTTTGGAGCAATTAGGAGCTTATGAAGATGATTTGGATTATGTATTTTATGATGTACTCGGTGATGTTGTATGTGGCGGTTTTGCAATGCCGATTCGTGAAGGGAAAGCACAGGAAATCTATATTGTATGTTCCGGTGAAATGATGGCACTTTATGCAGCCAACAATATATCAAAAGGTATTATGAAATATGCAACTACGGGTAGTGTTCGACTGGGAGGACTTATCTGTAACTCAAGAAAAGTGGATGGAGAAAAAGATCTTGTAGAAGCGGTCGCAAAAGAAATTGGTACACAGATGATTCATTTTGTTCCCCGTGATAATGCAGTTCAAAAAGCTGAAATTCATAAAAAAACAGTGATTGAATTTTGCCCGGATTCTCCACAGGCAGATGAGTACAGAGCATTAGCTAAAAAAGTTGATGAAAACGATATGTTTGTTATTCCAAAACCTATGAGCATTGAACGTTTAGAAGCTATTTTGATGGAACATGGAATTATGGACTAAATAAGTCAACTCAATAAAAATACGATGTAAGCTATAAAGTATATGAGATGCCGAAAACCGGCAGCATGGAGGTAATTATGATATTAATTCGTTCTATTATAAGGCCAAGTCAGACAAGTGTGGTGCTATCGGAGTTGTTGTCCGCAGGATTTCCAGCAGTTACAAAAATGGATGTCTATGGTCGTGGAAAACAGAAAGGTATGAAAGTCGGAGAAGTATATTATGATGAAATCCCAAAAGAAATGCTTCTTATGGTTGTAAAAGATGAAGATAAAGATGACGTCGTTAAAATTATTATGAAATATGCGAGAACAGGCGAGAATGGTAATTATGGCGATGGTCGAATCTTTATCTCCCCAGTTGATGAAGCATATACAATAAGTACCAAAAAATCCGGATTGTAGGAGGTCTGTTTATGAAAGAAGTTATGGCTATTATTCGTCTGAATAAACTCAGTCAAACAAAAAAAGCTTTAGAAGAAGCTGGATTTCCTGCATATAACTGTAGAAAAGTGATGGGAGCCGGTAAAAAATCAATTGATCCCTCCTTAATCCAATATGCAATTGAAGAGGAGAGAGTTTCTGCAACATCAGCAGGTGAATTCATTAATAGTATGTCAAGATTGGTACCGAAGAGACTTTTTGCTATCGTAGTAAAAGACTGTGACGTGAAGAATGTGGTAGAGACATTGATTGAAGCAAATTGTGAAGGAAACCCAGGAGATGGCAGAATATTCGTAGTACCGATATCGGAATCAATTCGTATCCGCGACGGACAGGAACAGCCTGATTCGGAATCTTATTAGCAGGAGGTGAGAAGATGAGTAAGGTAAGAGATGAAGTACTCGATCAATATAGTGCAAGAATCTATAAAAACAGAAAAGAACATATCATAAGTGTAGGAGAAGGCAGTCCGGATGTCATAACAGCTAATACGCGAACGATTCCAGGTATAATTACCCAGAGAGGTTGTTGTTATGCGGGTTGCAAGGGTGTAGTTCTCGGACCAATTAAGGATGCAGTGATTATTACGCATGGACCAATCGGATGTGCTTTTTATACTTGGGGAACCAGAAGAAATAAAGCACAGGCAGACGAAAGGGACGGCGAAAAAGCGGAGAGCTACCTGGAATATTGCTTTTCGACTGATATGCAGGAAACTGATATCGTATTTGGCGGTGAAAAAAAGCTCAGACAGTCAATCGTTGAAGCAATGCATCTTTTTCAGCCTAGTGCATTATTTATCTGCTCGACCTGTCCGGTAGGTCTGATTGGAGATGATGTTCAGGCGGTAGCAAGATGGGCAGAAGAAGAATATGGTATTACATGTATAGGCTTTAGTTGTGAGGGCTACAAAGGTGTCAGCCAGTCAGCCGGACATCATATCGCGAATAACCAGATTATTAAGTATATTATTGGAACTGGGGATAAGGCTCCAAAAGAAAAATACAATGTAAATATTCTTGGAGAATATAATATTGGCGGAGATGGATGGGAAGTGGAAAAAATCCTCAAGCGCTGCGGTATTGAAGTAGTGTCTATCTTTACAGGAGGAAGCAGTGTCCGGGATATTAAAAACTCACATATGGCAGATTTGAATCTCGTACAGTGCAATAGATCTATCAATTATATTGCCGATATGATGTATGAAAAATATGGTATTGAGTGGATCAAGGTGAACTTCATTGGGATTGAAAGCTGTAAAGAGTCCTTACGTTATATCGGAGAATATTTTAATGATGAAAATCTGAAGGCAAGAATAGAAGAAGTGATTGCAGATGAACTGACTAATGTGCTGGAGGAGATGATATTTCTTAAAAGCAAACTCAAAGGAAAGACAGCAGCATTATATGTAGGCGGTTCCAGAGCTCATCATTATCAGAAACTTTTAAGCGATTTTGGTATCAGTACTATACTTGCTGGTTACGAGTTTGCCCACAGGGATGATTATGAAGGAAGAGATGTCTTGCCGGATATAAAGACGGATGCGGATAGTAAAAATATCGAAAGTATAACGGTTGTGCCGGATGAAAAGTATTATAAAGTTCGACTGACAGAAGAACAGAAAAGTAAGATGATTGAAAAAGGAATTCCTTTAAAAGACTATTCAGGAATGATAAACGATATGGATAAAGGAGCGATTATCTGCGATGACCTGAATCATTTTGAGACAGAAGAATTTCTTAAGATATTAAAACCGGATATTTTCTTCTCGGGTATCAAAGACAAATTTGTAGCACAGAAGAGCGGTTTCTTATCAAGGCAGCTTCATTCCTATGATTATAGCGGACCATATGCGGGATTCAGAGGAGCAGTAATATTTGGACAGGATCTTCTAATGGGATTATCTACGCCAGCATGGAGTTATATTCGTGCACCATGGAAAAGTATTCCCTGCATTGAAGGAATTTTAGGAGGTGAAGAATAATGTTGGATTACACTAGTAAAGAAGTATATGACAGGCAGGCACTTAAAATTAATCCAGCTAAAACATGTCAGCCAGTGGGCGCGATGTATGCAGCACTTGGTGTTAACAGCTGCTTACCGCATAGTCATGGTTCACAGGGATGTTGTTCTTTTCACCGTATGTTTTTATCTAGACATTTTAAGGAGCCGGCAATGGCTTCCTCAAGTTCATTTACAGAAGGAGCCTCTGTATTTGGAGGCGGAAGCAATATTAAAACAGCGGTAAAAAATATTTTTGATTTGTATGATCCATTAATCATTGCTGTTCATACCACCTGTTTATCCGAAACCATTGGAGATGATCTGAATGCTCTGATTACTGAAATAAATATTCCAGAAGGTAAATATGTTGTCCATTGCAATACACCAAGTTATAAAGGCTCTCATGTGGATGGTTACACTAATATGGTATCTGGTTTTATTCGTTATCTTGCAGAGAAAAGTGGAAAATCAAGTGGAAAGATATGTCTCATGCCTGGGTTCGTAAATCCCGGAGATATGCGGGAATATAAGAGATTAATGGATTATATGAAAGTTTCCTATATTATGTTACCAGATACCAGCGGTGTCATGGATGCACCAATGACAGGAAAATTCAGAATGTATCCAAAAGGTGGTACCACTGTTGAAGATATCAAAGCACTTGGTAATTGCAGTTTAACCCTAGCACTTGGACTCAAGACATCAGAACCTTCTGCAGAAGTTTTGAAAAGCAAATGTCAAGTTCCATATAAATCAATTCCCCTTCCGATGGGAATTGAGGCTACCGATGAATTTATCATGGCCCTTCAGGATGTTTCTAAAGAAGAGATACCATATGAGATTGAAGAAGAGAGAGGCCAGCTAGTTGATATCATGATTGATATACATCCCTATACCTATGGTAGAAAAGTTGCGATTTATGGCGATCCAGATACGGTACTTGGAATTGCAGCATTTGCTTTAGAGCTAGGGATGGTACCAAAATATATGCTTACTGGAACTCCGGGTGAGGCCTTTGAAGAAAGAGCCCGAGCATTACTTAATAAATTTGGTATGGAAGGATGTATAGTCAAAGCAGGCGGCGATTTATTCCTGTTGCATCAGTGGATTAAGAATGAGGACGTCGATTTACTGATTGGTGGTACTCATGGAAAGTACATTGCAAAAGCCGAGAACATTCCATTAGTCAGAATGGGTTTCCCTATTATTGACCGTTATATTCACTCTTATCTTCCATTGGTTGGATACAAGGGAGGCATTAGAATGGCAGAATTAATCGTGAATGCACTGATGGATGAGCAGGATAGAAATTGCGAAGACAAAGATATGGAAATGGTAATGTAATTATGAAATAGAAAAAGATAATGTAACACCCATGGGAGGAGAGTTCTGAGGCGATGTCGCCAAAGACTCTCTTACTCTTGTATTATAAAATGTTATTTCTTGTAATTAATCATGAGGTACCCATTTATGAGAGGGAGTGAATTCACTGTGAGCAATAATATATTAGAAGAAAGAAAAAAGTCAATTCAATATAAAATGGAAGATGGCTGCAGTGGTACCGGCATTCGATGTGACTCTGATAGTGTGTCAGGTGCAGTTAGTCAGAGAGCATGC
>JBASOB010000431.1:0-1633 GCA_049657865.1 Mobilitalea sp. | reverse complement strand
CTTGGCAAGATTATCGTAATCGATCATATCGATCATGCAGCGGATATTGCAAAAAAATATCATTACAGCCTACGTTTGGTAACGCTTGAAGGTGAACTTTTAACACCTGGCGGTTCTATTTCCGGCGGTGCTTATAAAAACAACAGCAATCTGCTCGGCAGGCGTCGTGAAATCGAGGAAATGGAAGAAGAAGTAGCTTCTTTGGAACTCAAAACCAATGACCTTATCCGTCAAAAAGAAGAAGCAAAAGAAAATAGGATGAAACTTCGTCAAAGTTTGGAAAGTTTGAAAGCTTTCCTTCAAAATAAATTTATTGAGCAAAATACAGCTAAAATGAATTTGGACAGAGAAAAAACGAAAAAAATTGAATCCGAAGCTATTTATCAGGAATATGTACGTGAATTACAAGAGATTGAGCTTCAAGCAAGAGACTTAAAGAGTAATCTTGCCAAATTAAATGATTCTCTTTCTCAAAACTCACTGTTGAATAAAGATAAAGAAGCTCAAATCGAAAAATTGAACAGACTGCTCGAAGAAGAAAGAGTGAAGGAACAATCTGCAAACGAAAAGTCCTCCCAGCTTAAACTGGAATTATCCTCTTTCGAACAAAACAACCAGTTTTTACTCGAAAATGTGAGACGTATCAAAAGAGATATCGAAAAGCTGATGGCAGACGAAGCGGATTTACAAGCAGATATCCAAAAAGCAGTTCAAATTGCAGATGAAAAGCGAAACACAATTAAAGAAACAGAAGTTTTAGTTGAAATAGACCAGAACAATATCAATCAGCTTCAGGAACAAATTAAGACACTTACCTCCCAAAAAGAGCACATTACCAGTATTCATAAGAATTTCTTCACGAAACGTGAAGAATTATCAACCCGGATGACGGAACTGGATAAGGAATGTTTTAGGTTGAATGGTCAGAGGGATAAATTAATTGAACAGGCTGATCTTCAGATGACTTATATGTGGGAGGAGTATGAACTCACCTATACAACTGCCTTAAGCTTCCCAATTGAGGAAGAAATCAATTTAACTCAGACCAAGAAATCAATCGCTGAATTAAAGAGCCAGATCAAAGAATTGGGCGACGTTAATGTGAATGCAATTGAAGATTATAAGAATCTTTCGGAGCGTTATGAATTTCTGACTACACAAAAAGAAGATCTAGTTAAATCAGAAGAAGCACTACTTCAGATCATTCAGGAGTTAGATACTGAAATGCGTAAGCAGTTCTTAGAAAAATTCCAAGAAATTAATGCACAGTTTGATGTCGTCTTCAAAGAATTATTTGGTGGTGGTCATGCGGACTTAGAATTAACCGAGAGCGAAGACATCCTAGAAGCAGGCATTCGAATCAACGCACAGCCTCCTGGCAAAAAGCTTCAGAATATGATGCAGCTTTCAGGTGGTGAGAAAGCGTTGACCGCAATCTCCTTATTATTTGCAATTCAGAACCTGAAGCCTTCTCCTTTCTGTTTACTTGATGAGATTGAGGCTGCACTTGATGATTCTAATGTAAACCGATATGCAAAGTATCTGCATAAATTAACAAAAGATACCCAGTTTATTATCATCACTCACCGCCGTGGAACTATGGCAGCCGCAGATATCTTATATGGTATTACGA
>JBASOB010000430.1:0-3283 GCA_049657865.1 Mobilitalea sp. | reverse complement strand
TGAAGTATTAACTCAGGAATTAGCAAAAGATTTTATGGAAATGTATCCAAACATTACCGTAAATGTAGCTTACATCAATGTTGCAGACTTTAATACGACGTTACTAAACTTAATTGCAGCTGGTGATGTACCGGATTGCTTTATGTATTCTGATGCAGATTTTGCATTAGCTAATGAGCTTCTATATGATATGACCGATTTATATGAAGCAGATCCTGAAAATGAAAACTTATTACCAACAATTAATGAAATCAAACTTGGATATTATGATACAGACAGTAAATGGGGGGCTCCAATGAAATTCTTCCCTGGTATCGTATACATTGACAGATCTGTTATGGAAACCTTGAATCTTGATATGCCAAGCGTTAATTGGACATGGGATCAGATGATCCAGCTGATTAAAGATGCTACCGATAAGACGCAGACCCCTGCATATTATGGACTCGGAGCATATAATCGTCTTGACTCCCTTTATGGAATCGCAGCTTCACAAGAAATTAAAGGAGAATTCGGCTGGAATGGCAAAAGCTTTGATTTAGGCATTTGGGCTGTCGGCGAGCAGGAATTTTCAGATCTCAAACTGAACGGCTATGTTGCACCTGCTACAGAAACACAGACAATGGAAGACTGGATGGGTGACTGGGAAGAATGGGCAGGAAACAGCGGGCGTGTTGCAGTTATGACAGAAGCATATTGGACTTATATGAATCTTTGGGATTCTGATGAATATAAAGTAGACAAGGGAATTAACTTTGTTCCTTATCCGATTCCATCAGTTCAAGAAGTTGACGGTGTCGCAAATACAATTGCAACCATTGATATGGGTGGTATTTCATCATCTTGTGAACATCCAAGAGAAGCATATGAATTATTAAAATTCATGGGCTGGGGTGTTGACGGATGGAAAGCTAAAATGGAAATCTTCCACGACGAAACAATCACTAACTCTTCAGATCAACCTTTAATCAGAGATTCCATGCCTGCACCAATTACGCTGGATGCAGATGTCTGGGCTGATTATAGAACGTTATATCCTACAGATGAAGTTGATGGACCATACTGGGATGCTTATTTTGCAAACTGCATCAGACCAATTCCTTTTGGATGGATGTCAATAGCTGGATACTGGACTTTCTGCGATGAGTATTTCAATAATATCGGTATCCACAACCTGGTAGATACTGGTCAAGCAAAAGCTTCTGATTATGCGGATGAAGCCACCGAAATGGCGAACCAATACCATAAAGATGCTATGTTGAATTACTTTGGAATCGAATGGAATCCGACTGAGTAAGAATGGAGGCATACATCATGAGTGATATACAAGCAGAAATAGAAAATTGCTGGATTCCACAAAGGGCTGATCCTTATGTATACCGGCATACGGATGGTAATTATTACTTTACAGCCTCCGTGCCCTCCTATGACAGAATAATTTTACGGAAGTCAAATAGTCTGCTTGGGTTATCTGAAGCTGAAGAAGTTACGATATGGAAGAAGCATACGATCGGACCTATGAGCTTTCATATATGGGCTCCGGAACTTCATTATCTAAATAATAAATGGTATCTTTATTTTGCGGCAGGAAACAGAGAAAATATTTGGGCAATCAGACCTTATGTATTGGAATGCAGTGACGAAGATCCGATTACCGGAACCTGGATTGAAAAAGGAAAAATGCAGCGTGCAGCGGAGGATGAATTTTCTTTTAAATCTTTTTCGTTAGATGGCACGGTATTTGAAAATGACGGAAAACATTATTATGTATGGGCAGAAAAAACCGGTGTGGGAAAAATGATTTCAAATCTATATATTGCAGAGATGAAAACGCCTACCACATTAAAGACAGTGCAGGTTCAATTGACTACACCGGACTATGATTGGGAGAGAGTGGATTATTGGGTAAATGAAGGACCGTCAGTATTAAAGAAGAACGGAAAAATTTACCTCACGTATTCAGCTAGCGCAACCAGTGCCTGTTATTGTATTGGAATGCTGACAGCGGAGGCTGGATCGGATCTGCTTGATCCTGCCTCTTGGAAGAAGAGCAGGTACCCTGTGCTGCAGACGGATGCAGAAAAAAGAATTTATGGACCAGGTCATAATAGCTTTTCAGTGACAGAAGATGGAAGAGATATTATGGTTTATCATGCAAGACCTTACTCGGAATTGATAGATGACCCATTACTAGATCCAAATCGCCATGCTTATCTGATGGAAGTAGAGTGGAATGATGACTTGTCACCACGTTTTGAATTTAAACATACGTAATGAAACAAAGACTTAAAATATTCTAAATGGTGCATATTATATATAAAGTTCATTTGTTAGTTTAATAATGTAATATATAATGAATATTAAATAATATAATAAATAGGTAGCTTTTTATATAATATTACATATAAAATGGTACATCATGCCATATAATTACTAATTAATAATAGTAATTCATAGATTGTATTATAATAAATGTATATTATATGGAAGAAATATCTTGACGATTTGTGAAAAAGGTTGTATTGTATAATTAGTTAATTGAAATATTGATTAGTTAATTATATAGTTAACTAATCAATATAAGAAACTTCTGCTTTATCTAAGAAATTAGCATGAAAATGCTTTATTTTAAATATTATAAAGGAGGAAAGAAAATGAAAATGAAAAAATTTTTTGGAGCAGCATTAACCTTATCGATGGTCGCTATGACTGTTTCCAGCGCATTTGCAGCTACACCGAAGTATGAGTATAGTTTTGATGGTGATTTGGGCGGGGCTCAAGTTATGACACGTGAAGGCGACAATGCAGAGGGTGGCAACATTGGAACGATACCTACCGCTGATTCAACCGTTGAAGCACAATATGCTGAAGGCAAGAATGGTCAGGCAATTAGTCTTGATGGTACTTATGGTTTGTTATTAGATGCAGAAAATGTTGGAACCTCTTATTCCATCTCTTTCTGGATTAACCCAGCAAGATTTTCGAATTATGGTCCTATCATCCAAATCGGTTCTGACCTTTTAAGCGCTAAAACATCAGCGAAATGGTTAAACATTACAAAGACTGATTGGGACGGGGATAGTGCTCCCGTCATCTGGTCCAGAAATGAAGTAACAGGAGCATGGCCTTGGTACTGTACCGCATACTTTACCTGTGGCGGCGGATATCAGATTCCTAAAAATGAATGGTCACATATCGTTGTAACTGTAGATGGAACTAAAGTTGGAATGGATCCAGTTCTCGGAATAGAAGTTCCTGATACTTTAATGAGCCAGTTATATGT
>JBASOB010000429.1:0-3431 GCA_049657865.1 Mobilitalea sp. | reverse complement strand
GTCTGTAGCAATTCACGCTTCGCTTCTTTATCATAATAAGAGTCAAACTGACCTTTCTCATTCAGGTGAATACGATACCAGTCATTCTCAAGCAAAGTCTCGGTCACTAGAACTTTATGCTCGGAGACTGCTTTCTGTTCCTCTTTCCATACCATATAACCCTTAGGCGGTACTTCTTTTGCATTGACAAGCCAATCGCTCTGATATGTTTTCTGAAGCGTTCCTCTGCTAAGTGCCTCTTCTGCCCAGATCGGATCCAGATTTTCCTCCTGACCTAGGAGCGCCGACCCGCTATACGCATATCCATTGGGATTTAACAGTATTATCGATCCCACCGGGGAAGCTAATCTGCTTGTAATACCCTGCAGAAGCTCCTCCTGACATACCATTAAGCCTGCAAGCAGTTTCTCATACTCTTCTTTGGAATCATCATATACTTCCTTAATGGAGGAACCTGGCAGGATATCATGGAACTGATTTCTCATCACAACCTCCCAGCCGTTTGCGAGTAGTTCCTTGGGATATTCTGTATCGGTCAATCTTTTCGCCAGCATACCGAGAAGTTCAGTGTTCTGCAGACTGAATTCGCTGATACGGTTAAATCGTTTATTACGTGCCATACTGGTATAGGTTGCACGATGATATTCTAAATATAATTCACCCGACCATACCGGAGTCTGTCTGCCTGCAATCTGTTCTTGAAGTTTATCAAAAAAGGAACGTGCCGTACTTTGTTTGGTCGTCGGACATCCTGGAATCTTTCGCTCCAGCCTTCTCTGGGTTTCAAGCATATCCTTCGTCGGTCCGCCGCCACCATCTCCGTAACCATAAGACATGAGAACCTCATTACTTAAGTTCTTCTGCTGGTAACGCTGCCATGCACCCTTTACCTGACTCGGATTGATATAGCCGTTATAATTGGTCGTGAAGGAGGTTAGGTGCTCGTTATTGGTTTTTAATCCTCGCTCTTTTGACTCATAATCCTTGGTAGTTATGAAATGTGTCAATATCTTTGTCCCGTCAATGCCTTCCCAGTAGAAAGTATCATATGGCATCAGATTTGTATCATTCCAGCTGATTTTCGTTGTCATAAAATACTTAATTCCACTCTGTTCCATAATCTGAGGCAATGCTGCAGAATATCCGAATACGTCCGGCAGCCACAGAATCTGATTATCTACACCGAATTCCTTACGGAAGAATCTCTTACCATATAGAAATTGACGTACTAAGGATTCTCCTGACGTCAGATTGCAGTCAGCTTCTAGAAACATTCCGCCCTCTGCCTCCCATCGTCCTTCCTTGACCAGTTCTTTGATCTTATCATAAACTTCCGGAGCATTCTCCTTGACATATTGATATAACTGCGGCTGACTGGACATAAAGATATATTCAGGATACTGCTCCATTAATTCTACGACAGTGGAGAAGCTTCGAACCGCCTTGTCCTTGGTTACTGCAAGCGTCCAGAGCCAGGCAACATCTATATGGGTATGGCCGACACAGCAGACGGTTGCTTCCGTTTCCTTCGAATTCTTCTGATAGAATTCCTCTTCCAAATACTTCTTTGCCTTGGTAAGACTCTGATTGAATTCTTTCGAACATGGTTTTCTAAAGTCCAGTTGATTTACCGATTGGTTGAGTTTATCCATAATCTGAAGATATGCCGAATCCTCTTTCCCCAGTAATGCTGCTACTTGGAGAGGAATCAGAAGGTCATAATAATACTGCTCAATCTCCAAGTCTAAAGTACGCAGCATTGTTTGAAGATACATTCTGAAGTTTTGTGTACCTGTAAAGGCCGTCATATAAATATCATAGGTCTGACCTGCCTTCGCATTCTTGCTTAATATAACACTTTGGTGATTGATATCAAGTCCCTGCCTTAGAATTCCATCAATATAGATGGTGAACTGTGGATTCGTAGCGTCCCAGGCTCCCTCTCTGCCTGTGAGCAGATAAAACTCCACGCATTTCCCCTCCATAGCTTCAGGGAGGGTAACTGTCGTTGCAAATTCATAATATTCCTCATGACCTCCCCATACCGTAGTCGGTAAAAATGTTTCCCAAAGGGAAGTATCCTGATTCGCTATGCCTTTTATCTTTGATGAATTTCTTTTCATTTTCCATTCTGGGATTTCGTAGATGTCTTGATATCTTAGTGCAGATAACTGCTTCAGCAATTCGCCCAGCCGTTCTTCCATATATCTCATATTAATAACCATACCTTTCTCTCTGTCTGCAAATTTAGGGCTGCAGGCACAAATTTGTGCGTGAAAGAGTCATCTCTCACACTGTATTCTCCTTACTTTACGTAGATGAATTTAAAGTCTTTAAACATACTATACTCCATTTTTCGTGAAATTCAACCTGCATTTTCCAATCAGTTAAGAGTACTTAGTTCCCTAATATTTATCAATGAAACCAATTATTATGGTAATTCAATCAACCTAACCTTTTAACACTTATTAAAGTATACTATTAAAACCGAATTACGTAATCTTATTGCTGCATATCCGAACTTTATATAATATCTCTTATTATATTTTCAATAGTAGGACCATCTTGCTATCAGTTTAAGTCATATATCAAATCCATCCATATATCATCGTAATTAAGATTCTGTATACCTACTTTTTAACCAGCTTCAATGTAATTATTTTCTTGTAATCAAGTCCATTTACTTGATTGTAATAATATGGTACAATATGACAAAATGATTTTCTAAGTAGCAGTATCCATCTTCTGATTAGGCAGAACAAAAAGGAATCTAATGGTACTACTGTTTAGATCAAGACTATGATAAATGATATATGGAGGTATCTTTTAATGAAATATCGTAAATTAGGAAAAACAGGACTTAAAGTCAGTGAATTATCTCTAGGCTGCGAATATGTATGGCACTCCGAAGAGAAGGAGGTTGCGGATCTCGTCCATGCGGCGGTTGATGCTGGAATTAATTATATCGATATTTTTGTCGGTACTCCTTCGACTAGAGATTATTTTGGAAATGCCTTGAAGGGTATCCGTGAAAAAGTGATTCTTGCGGGACATTTAGGCTGTATTGATATCGATGACCAATACGTGCGCACGAGAGATATGAAGCTTTGCGAAGATTTTATCCAGCAATTCTATACAAGACTCCAGACCGATTATATTGATATCTTATTTTTACATAATTGTGACGAAGAATCTGATTTTAATCTGATTTTTGACGGTCCTATGTATGCACGTGCCCTTGAATTAAAGAAAGAGGGGAAAGCTAGGTTTCTCGGATTTAGTTCGCATAATACTAAAATTGCATTGAAAGCAGTTCGAAGCGGATTGATTGATGTTCTGATGTTTCCGGTAAACCCGCTTTTCAACCTTATGCCAAGGGATTCCGCAATGGAAAAGATGTTTAACTTAGAAATTGATGGAACCATTAAGGA
>JBASOB010000428.1:0-5256 GCA_049657865.1 Mobilitalea sp. | reverse complement strand
CTGTAATATTGTAGGAGGCTTTTGCATGAAAAAGACACAGCTGAATCATATTAGCGAAAGAGTAAATTGGTATAAAAAGGCATTTACTGACGGAGATATTTTTGTTAAGCTTTCGCCTGTCATAATGGGAGCTTCAAATATTAGAAACGGTCAGCTGGTGAAAGGAATCGGATACTTATGCATGGAGATAATGTTTATTATTTTCATTATTTCTAATGGGTCTGCCAATCTTATTAATCTAATTACCTTGGGATCAAGGCAGCAAGAAATGGTTATGAACGATGAACTGGGAATGTTTGAAGTAATACAAGGTGACAATTCCATGCTGATGTTATTTGGCGGTGTTGTAACCATGGCAGTTATTATTTTTTTTGTTATCGTATGGTTATCTAGTATTAAGTCGGGCGTGAATACCTATTACCTCCGCAAGAACAATAAGAAAATACCTGGATTTATAGATGATGTAAAGAGTCTGTTTGATTTTAATATTCAAAAACTTTTGTTGTTTTTACCAATGGTTGGTTTAATCGTTTTTACAGTATTACCGCTTGTTTATATGATCACTATGGCGTTTACGAATTACGATGTGAATCATCAACCACCAGGAAATTTATTTAACTGGATTGGACTGGAAAATTTTAAATTATTGTTAATGTCTAAGGATGGACTTGCAAAAACCTTCTGGCCGGTACTAGGCTGGACGATTGTATGGGCGGTTTTCTCTACGTTCACCAATTATTTTGGAGGAATATTTTTAGCGATTCTGATTAATAAGAAAGAAATTAGATATAAAAAAGTATGGAGAACGATATTTGTACTCACAATCGCGATACCATCTTTTATTGGACTGCTGGTTCTAAGAACGATGCTGAATAAATCGGGCATTATCAATATTGCATTAGAAAATATGGGATTTATTACAGAACCGTTGCCATTTTTGTCAAATACTACATGGGCAAGAGCTACTGTTATTATTGTAAATATGTGGCTGGGAATCCCATTTACTATGTTGATCACAACAGGTATTTTAATGAATATTCCTGCTGATTTATACGAGAGCGCAAAAATAGATGGAGCCTCTCCGTTCAAGGCATTTATTAAAATTACTTTTCCATACATATTCTTTATCACGACACCTTATCTGATTTCTAACTTTATCCATAATGTAAATAATTTCAATCCTATTTACTTCTTGACTGCGGGAGGTCCCTTGTCGATGGATTATTTTAAGGGCGCAGGAAAGACCGATTTATTAGTAATCTGGTTATACAAATTAACAAGTGACAGTAAAAACTACTCTTATGCATCAGCGATTGGTATTGTTATATTTATCATTTCTGCGACCATATCGCTGATCGTATATAGAAGGTCCGGAGCATACAATAATGAGGAGGGTTTTCAATAATGAAGAGAATAATTGGTGTTAAGACAGAGTTTTTATACTTTGTGCCTCTTTTTGGAATTCTTCCGATCGTTTTATTATTCCTAAATTATATCAATATTGGAGAAGGTTCAGAACATAAAACAGGTTTCCTGATTGCAGCAGGGGTATTGAAAGCAATTTCTAAAAATGGGATATCTTTGTCCTATCTATTTATTATGGCGATTATTATCGTAATACCTTTGATCATTATGCTGTCCTCAATCCTGTCATTTTTCAAACCGGGAAAGAAAATCTTGCATTTTACGATCCTTATGTTTGCTCTTGAAATATTTGGACTGATCGTGTCCTTATTTGTGGTAAAAGGGTTAATAGATGGTACGGGATTTTTACAGGCTGAATTTCTTATTAAGTATTTATCGATCGGTTATTGGGCAACAGTATTTGTTGATCTGATAGGACTCATTATAACAATGAAATCCGTGAAAGTAAGCCCAGGCTATATTGTTTTATGTGTAATGTCAGTAATCTGGCTTTTTCCTCTTGTATGGATTGTCTTTACTTCATTTCGCGGAGAAGGCGGATTCTATATTAGCTACTTTATACCGAAAACGTTCACTTTTGATAATTATATTAAAATATGGACGGATACTTCAACCTTTCAATTTGCGAAGTGGTATAGAAATACCTTACTGGTTGCTACAGCGTCTTGCGTGTTAACCAGTTCCATCGTTCTATCAACTGCATTTACTTTATCAAGGATAAGATTCAGTGCCAGAAGAACATTAATGAACTTAATGCTGATACTTGGTATGTTCCCTGGATTTATGTCAATGATAGCAGTATATTACGTAATTAAAGGGTTGGGATTATCACAGTCTCTTGCTGCCCTTGTTATTGTTTATTCAGCAGGCGCATCACTTGGATATTACATATCGAAAGGATTTTTTGATACGATTCCAAGATCGCTCGATGAAGCAGCTTTTATTGATGGAGCAACAAAGTGGCAGGTTTTTACCAGAATCACAATTCCATTATCAAAATCTATTATTATTTATACTATATTGACTTCTTTCATGGCACCGTGGGCAGATTATATTTTCTCGAGTATCATCCTTGGAGATAATGCAGATAATTATACGGTTGCTATTGGATTGTTCAATATGCTCACCAGAGATAATATTGAATTATGGTATACGTGTTTTGCAGCAGGTGCAATACTAATTGCGGTACCTATTTCAGCTTTATTCCTTACTTTACAGAAATATTATGTGGAAGGTTTGGCGGGTTCTGTCAAGGGTTAAGTGATTTGACGATTGAATGAAATATCTGACGGCAGAAGCAATGATATAGGAAATACGATAGGACCTAATATACTGTATTAATGATTGGCTCTAGACAGAATCGGGTTTAGAGCCATATGATTCTATTCAAAAATATGAACTACTAAAGGTGATTTTATGCAGAACTGGCTTGAAAGTGTATACAGCGATGGTACAGAATATTTTGTAAGTAATCCCCTACCAATTAGGGGCGAAGAGATTTCTATCTATTTGAGAATGTATGAAGTCTCACCGGTAAACTACGTGTTTTTACGATCTGCAGTTAATGGTGCAGAAAATCTGATCTTAATGGAGAAAGACAGAATTGAGAATGGACTTGCTTATTATAAGGCAAACATTACTATAGTTGAGGATATGCTTCATTACCATTTTTATCTGGTACTAGAAAATATGATTTATTATTATACTCAGAAGAATATCACTACCTTTATTCCGGATCATACCTACGATTTTAAGATATTAGCTGGATACGAGGCACCGGAGTGGGTAAAAGAATCTGTGTTTTATCAGATCTTTCCAGACCGATTTTATAATGGAAATAAGGAAAATGATGTTAAAACTGGAGAATATACTTTTAATGGACATGATACGCTCCAAATAAAAGATTGGAACCAGCCGGCATTAAAATATGAAGATGGCTTTTGCATGGATTTTTTTGGTGGAGACTTAGAAGGCGTAAAAAATAAAATAAACTATCTGAAAAAGCTAGGAGTGAATGCAGTATATCTGAATCCGATCTTTTATGCAGCGACAATACATAAATATGATTGCCTGGACTATTTTGAGGTCGACCCTCATTTTGGCGGAGATGATGCATTGGCGGAATTATCAGAAGCGCTCCATGCGGAGGGAATGAAATTAATTCTGGATATTTCCATCAATCATACAGGAACGGCAAATAAATGGTTCAATAAAGAAGGTACATTTTTTGACAAGTCGATCGGAGCTTATCATAACAAGACGACAAAGGAAAGAAAATATTATTTCTTTGATGGAGATACTGATAATTATAAGACCTGGTTCGATTTTGAAACCTTGCCAACTTTAAATTACACATCTCAGGAATTACGAAATATCATATACCGGGATGAGAATTCCGTGCTGAAAAAATGGTTAAAACCGCCTTATCAAATTGACGGTTGGAGATTTGATGTCGCCGATGTAATGGCGCGCAATAATGAGATACAATTGCAGCACGAAGTATGGCCGGAGATAAGAAGAAGCATTAAAGATGTCAATCCCAGTGCTTATCTGCTTGCAGAGGACTGGGGAGACTGTGCAGAATATTTACAAGGTGACGAGTGGGATGCACCTATGAATTATTATGGCTGCACAAGAATAATCCGTCAATTTGCGGGTGAAACTGATTTGTTTCTTGAAAGAAACGAGAAGTTGCGAGAGATAAAGTATAAACCGACGGCAAACGATATGAGTAACCGTATCATGGAGCATCTGGCAAAGCTTCCCACGGTCATTCAGCAGAATCAGTT
Organism: Mobilitalea sp.; assembly: GCA_049657865.1. Classification (GTDB taxonomy): domain Bacteria; phylum Bacillota; class Clostridia; order Lachnospirales; family Lachnospiraceae; genus Mobilitalea. The sequence continues at coordinate 1,042 of JBASOB010000428.1, read as the reverse complement.
TAATCTATTGGATTCCCATGATACTCATCGATTACATAACAATAAAAACGTATGCTGGCAGGATTATAAGGGATCTGTCATCATGCTGTTCACTCTGATTGGAGCTACCTGTATTTATTATGGTGACGAAGCAGAGATAGATGGAAGAACTGAGGATACGGAAGGTTTCAGATATCCTATGCCCTGGGATAAGAACTTTGAACAGGGAAAATTCTATGAACTTTATAGTAAACTTGCGCATATCAAGAGAGAAAACATAGCATTTTCCAAAGGAAGCTTTAAAATTATAAGTGACGAAGATCATGTACTTTCTTATGTGCGTTTTGCAGGAGATCAGGTATGGGTAATCGTTTGCTCCAATGATGATAGCGAGAGGAAAGTCAGAATACCGATAGAGGCTTTTGGAATTCACGGTTTTAGTAAATCGGAGGATGCTTTGGGGATAAAGTTGGAATTTGAATTGGAATCCGATCATACCATGATACTTAATGTACCGCCTCATAGCAGTTACATAGTTCAATTACAATAAGGATATCAATAATACAAATCAGATAATAGGGGTATAAAGATGCAAAGAATAGATAACAGATATAAAATTGAAACGAAACCGTTGGCTAATCAGGAAGCAATTGTTCAAGGGGAACACTATAGGTTCACAGTCCTGACCTCCAAGCTGATCAGGATGGAGTATCAGGAAGACAACTTATTTGAAGATAGGGCAACCAAGTCGGTGATTAACAGAGACTTCATTACACCCAAATTCCGTGTGGTTGATCAACCGGATAAGCTTGAAATTTATACGGAATTTCTTCATCTGGAATATAATAAGAAACCATTTTCAAGTAACGGACTTCAAATATCGATTCGCGGAAACTTAACCGCTTATAATAACACTTGGCATTACAAAGATGTAATCCATGATCTGGGAGGAACCACCAGAACGCTTGATTTAATCGATGGCAGTGTTCCTTTAGAACATGGTTTGTTATCACAAAAGGGTTTTACCGTACTGGATGACAGTAAATCGATTCTCATAAGTGAG
>JBASOB010000427.1:0-7416 GCA_049657865.1 Mobilitalea sp. | reverse complement strand
GAGCAGATCTCGTCGTACATAGCGGAACGAAGTATCTTTGTGGACACAATGATGTGATTGCCGGATTTCTTATCGCAAATGACAATGATAAATTGATTGAAAGACTGAGCCGTAATTATATGTCCGTTGGGGCAATATTATCACCTAACGACAGCTGGCTTATGATTCGCAGTATCAAGACACTGGCAGTAAGATTAGAACGGCAGCAGGAAAATGCTGCTAAGATTGCAGAGTGGCTGCTTAAGCAGAAAGAAGTAACCAGAGTATATTATGTTGGACTGAAAGAACATGAGGGATATGAAGTCAATAAGAAGCAGGCGAACGGTTGCGGAGCGATGATTTCCTTTACCGTAACAGATTATATCTTAGTAGAACAAATTCTTGGGAAAGTGAAAATAATATATTTTGCAGAGAGCCTCGGAGGAGTAGAAACATTAATCACATATCCGATTAAGCAGACACATGAATCAACACCCAAAGAAATTAGGGACAAACTTGGAATCACAGATACTTTATTAAGACTTTCTGTAGGGATAGAAGATGTAGATGATATTATTCGGGATTTGGACAATGCATTTCATGCTGTATAATATAGAAGCATAGAAGCATAGAAGCATAGAAGCATAGAAGAATAGAAGAATAGAAGAATAGAAGATTTGAAGATTTGAAGAATAGAAAATTAGAAAATTATAAGATTAGAAGATTTGAAGTTTATTAATCCTAACATGGGAATAATTTTAAAATATTCTGTAAAAACAATTGATGCATTACCAGAACATTATATTTCACTTATTTAAGGAGAATAATTTATGCCAAAATATAACTTTGATGAAATAATACAACGAACAAAAACAAACTCCGTGAAGTATGATTTTACGGCAGAACGAGGAAAACCCTTGGATTTATTGCCGTTATGGGTTGCTGATATGGATTTTAAGACAGTTCCAACCGTTACGGAACAGTTGATTAAGAAAGCAGAACATGGAATTTACGGTTATTCAGATCCGAAGCCGGATTATTATGAAACTATCATAAGCTGGATGAAAAAAAGACATGGATGGGAGACCAAAAAAGAATGGTATTTCTATACACCGGGTGTCATTTTTGCAATTGGACTCATCCTCAGGGCTTTAACCAAGGAAAAGGATGCAGTATTAATTCAGAGGCCGGTATATTATCCATTTACCTCAATTATAGAAAATAATAATCGAACACTGATTAATAATCCCTTAGTATACCAGAAGGATAAGGCTGGAAATGGCACCTATGTGATGGATGTCGTGGGATTTGAGAAAAAAATTGTTGAGAATCAGGTGAAACTGTTTATTCTGTGCAATCCTCATAATCCGGTAGGAAGAGTCTGGACAAGAGAAGAATTAGAAAAGATAGGGGATATCTGTCAGAAACACGGAGTAATCGTGATATCGGATGAGATTCATGAAGATTTTATCTATGAGGGTAATACCCATCTGGTTTTTGCAGATCTAAAACCTGAATATAAAGATTTTACGATTACCTGTACCTCTCCGAGCAAGACCTTTAATTTAGCAGGTCTTCAGGTCTCTAATGTCATCATACCGAATAAAACCTATAAAGCTTTCATCAAGAAGGAATTCGACAAGACAGGGTATGATAATATGAATTTATTTGGTTTGGTTGCTACACAGACTGCTTATGCTACGGGAGAAGAATGGCTGGAGGAATTAAAAGTATATCTGACAGACAATCTGAATTACCTGCGAGATTTCCTGCAGAAGCGACTGCCGAAGATAAAGCTGATAGAACCTCAGGGGACCTATCTTGTATGGCTTGATTGCAGTGAACTTGGGTTTACGGATGAGGAATTGAATAAGATCATTCTTCATAAAGCAAAGCTATGGCTGGATGCCGGTGCCATCTTCGGTGAAGAAGGAGCTCATTTTCAGCGCATTAATATTGCAACAAGCAGAGCAATCCTTGAAAAGGCATTAACTTCACTTGAGGAAGCTTTCAATAGTTGAGAGATAAGATTTAGCGAGAACCCTTTCGTTGAACAGTATACCGACTCTCTAAGTTAGATTATTGGTCTAGCTCTTGAGAGTCGATAAACAGTAAGATATGCTGCCTTAGATAGGAAGTTGGAATAGAACAATTCTTATATAAGGGGGGTATATCTTATCAGGTGTTCAACGAAAGGGTTCTATTTATTTTTGAGACTTTAATTCAATGTTTTCTTTCTTAGCTTGTGCTTCGAACAATTCGGCAATCAATTCGATTTTTTCCTCTAAAGGAATCTCCTGTTCTGCTAATTGGTCATTTATTTCGTTCATAATAGCTTTCAAATCCTTTAACGGTAACAGGTTCACTGCTTTGCAGTAGAAGCTTTTTCTTCTGCCGTCATTATAATGGTCGATTAAGAATTCAGCAATTTCTATCTTTTCATTTAGCTCTGATTGATATAATTCTAAGTTGTCTTTGGCAAGCTCCATATCATGTAACACATTGCGGTAAGAAATATAGGTGTCACCACTACCGAGACTGCGATATCTTTCGCAGGGATATAAGGAACATTGAAAACAATATTCCACCTTGTCGTGTTTTTGATTGCAGGTGATAACCGAGCAGGTAGGGTGCTTTAGGTGGAAATCCACTCCGCCACAGCCTGGACATTTTGACTTGCCCTGTGTCTGAAAATGTGTACAAAGACCGCAGTTTAATCCACACAATGAGAATAAAGGGTACTCACGATTATATTCCTTCAAACTAATTCCTCCTTAATAAGCGTAAAAGCTCATTGCGAATAAAAATAATGTAACTGAACACGAATAAAGCTATTGTAATACATCCTAATTTTATTATAATATTATTTTGGAAAAAAACCACTATAACTTTCTTATCATATAATGAAAAATAATCAGAGTAGTGATATCTAGAACAAGGAATTCGGAATTATATTGACAGTTGAGACATCATAGCATAATATCATATTAATCCCATTGCTCAAGTGGGATTAGAGCTTCACCTAGATAGATGGCAGTGTAAAGAGAGGATGTATCAGTGTAGAGATAGCAAGACTGAGACACATCAGATAAGGACAGAGAGAAAATGGTTTATTTAGATTATGCCGCAAATACACCGGTCGATCCAGCGGTTATGGATATTTATTGCAGTACAAGTATGGAGTTTTACGGAAATCCCAATGCAAATCACGAAGCTGGGCGAAAGGCATTACACAGGATGCAGTCGGCTACGGATCAGATAGTAGGGTTGTTAAATTGTCAGGGTATGGAAGTGATTTATACTTCAGGTGCCAGTGAGGCCAATAATCTTGCAATCAAGGGAATTGCCAGAGCTTACAGGGAGAATGGAAGACATATCATATCAACCTGCTTGGAGCATTCCTCTGTCAGCGGAGCATTAACGTGGCTTCAAAGTATGGGATATGAGATAGATTTGGTAAATATTACAAAAGATGGATCGATTGATCTGGAGCATTTGCGTGAATTACTAAGAGATGATACAATATTGGTTTCTATGGGATATGTGGATAGCGAACTTGGGGTTAGGCAGCCAATCGAAGAAATCACAGAAATCCTCAGGGAATATCCGAATTGCTATATTCATATAGATGCTACTCAGGCTGTTGGGAAAATAGAAATAAAAATGTCCGCAGCAGACCTGATTACTTTTGCTCCACATAAATTCTATGGGCTAAGTGGCATGGGAATCTTACTTCGTAAAGATAATGTAGTACTGGAACCGCTGATTCACGGGGGTAGAAGCAACAGTATCTATCGAAGCGGAACTCCGGTTACGGCACAAGCCGTTGCAACTGCAGAAGCATTAAAATTAAGCTTGAATCACCGGATGGAAAATTACGAAATAGTTGAGGAGCGAAGTAAGAGAATACTTCAGGCTCTAGTCAAATATCCGCTGGTACATATCAACAGCACAGAGAAATCCCTTCCTCATTTTATCAATCTCAGCGTGAAAGGCGTGAAAGCGGAAAAGTTCCAGGAAGCGTTAGATGAGCTAGGAGTATATGTCTCAACAAAATCAGCATGTTCGGTACCGAATACACCCTCTAGAGCAGTATATGCAGTGACTGGAGATAAAAAAATAGCAAGAGGTTCCTGGAGAATCAGTTTAAGTCATCTCGTGACTCAGAGTGAAACAGAGGAATTCTTGGAAGCATTCCATAAATGTTATGGATTACTGACAAGTGAAATATAATTTGAATATAAGTAGGAGTAAGAAAAGTAGAAGTAAGAAAAATAGAAGTAAGACTAAATAAGTAGATGTAAGGATAGGTAGTAGAAGTAAGGTCAAGCAAGTAGACGTAAGGTCAAACAAGAAGAAGTAAGGTTAGGCAAATAGAAGTAAGGTCAAGCAAATAGAAGTAAGGAAAAAATGTATAACAAGAACTTGGAAAATATCAGGAAGGTCAGGAAAAGAACAGAAAATGGACAGATATCAGGAAATAGAAAATAGTATACAGAAAAAATTCCATAAAGATATATGGTGCAAATTTACAAAAGGCGTGAATGTTTATGATATGCTTCAGGAAGGAGACAAAGTTGCCGTATGTATCTCAGGCGGGAAAGATTCGATGCTGATGGCAAAGTTGTTTCAAGAGCTGCAAAGACATAATAAATTCTATTTTGAATTGGTATTTCTTGTGATGGACCCGGGTTATAATCCCATCAACAGGCAGACTATCATAAATAATGCGAAATTACTGAACATTCCGATTACCATCTTTGATACGGAAATATTTAATGCTGTAGCAGAAATAGATAGTTCTCCGTGTTATTTGTGCGCAAGGATGAGAAGAGGATATTTATATAAGAAAGCTCAGGAGTTAGGCTGCAATAAAATCGCTTTGGGTCATCATTATGATGACGTGATTGAGACCATCCTGATGGGAATGCTTTATGGAGGACAGATTCAAACTATGATGCCAAAGCTGCACAGTTCGAATTTTGAAGGAATGGAATTAATTCGTCCCATGTACCTGATTCGGGAAGAGGATATCATTCATTGGCGTACTTACAATGACCTGCAGTTTATTCAGTGTGCTTGCAGATTTACTGAGAATTGTACGATGTGTGACAATGGCGGTGGTGGATCAAAGCGCCAGGAGATGAAAACGCTGATCAAGAAACTGAGACAGACGAGTCCGTATATAGAAAGCAATATATTTAAAAGTGTAGAAAATGTTAATCTGAACACGATTATTGCTTATAAACAAAACAATGAAAAGCATCATTTTTTGGAGGAATATAATCAATAAGAAGAATATAATTAATAATAAGGTAGGTAAAAGTAGTGCTAAACCAATTCTCAAGAACAGAGATTTTATATGGCAAGGAAGCAATGGATAGGCTCGAGAAAGCAAAAGTCGCCGTCTTTGGCATAGGAGGTGTCGGCGGATATACCGTAGAAGCGCTTGCACGAAGCGGAGTTGGAGCCTTTGACTTAATTGATGATGATAAAATATGTCTTACCAATATTAACAGACAGATAATTGCAACAAGAAAGACGGTAGGGCTGTACAAAGCAGATGTGATGAAAGAGAGAATATTAGAGATCAATCCTAAGGCTGAAGTAACGATACATAAATGTTTTTTTCTACCAGAAAATGCAGAGGAATTCGACTTTTCGCAATATACCTATGTAGTAGATGCAATCGATACGATAACTGCAAAAATTGAATTAGTACTTCAGGCACAGAAGAGTGGAACACCGATTATCAGTAGCATGGGAGCCGGTAATAAAATAGATCCGACTCTTTTTCGTGTTTCAGATATCTATAAAACGTCAATGTGTCCGTTGGCAAGAGTGATGAGAAAAGAATTGAAGAAAAGAAGAGTGAAGAAGTTGAAAGTAGTGTATTCTACAGAGGAAGCTAGAAAGCCGATTGAAGATATGGCAATCAGCTGCAGAACGAACTGTATCTGCCCACCCGGTACGCAAAGAAAATGTACGGATAGGAGAGACATCCCCGGAAGTACTGCTTTTGTACCTTCCGTGGCTGGTCTTATCATAGCAGGCGAAGTAATTAAGGATATCACCGGAATACGGTAGAAATAAGTTCTCAATTACTTAATGAGTAGAATCATATGAGATAAAATATATAAAATGAAACCTGTGGAATAGACACTGATTAAAGTCTATTCTATAGGTTTCATTCTTTTATTACATATAGAACATTCAAGAAACGTATTTTCTGTTATCTTATGATACCGTTTAAATGCTTGGAAGACTGATTCTCTAATTTATGCAATGCTGCTTAAAGTAGAGTTGTCTGATTCATACATATATTGATAGTTGGTTTCGTACGCACTCAGTGTATCAGCTGCAAGACTCTTAAACTTTTCGGTCTGATTTGCTGCAGAAGCAATCTGGGCAGATAGTAATTCGTCGGCAGTAATTTTGCCATCTGAGTCAGTGTCAAACTGAGCAAATAAATCTTTGGAAGTAGGAGCATCACTTAGACCGGCAGCTGTAACAGCAGCTTCATATTCAGATACAGAGATCGTACCATCTCCATCCGTATCAAGACCGGAGATAATTGTTTGTGCATCGTCTTCCGGAGGCATTCCTGCAGGAGGAGGTCCCATCGGCTTATTCGCATCCATTTCAGCAGAAGTGATTTCACCATTTGCATCCGTATCAAACTGTGCAAAAAAATCTTCGGAACTTGCAGCATCATCAATACCCATCTGTGATATCATGGCATCATATTCTGTTGCTGAAAGTGTCCCATCTCCATCTGCATCAATTGTTCCGAGTACATTTTCGGTAGAAGAAGTTTCTTCTTTTGCTGCTAACGGAATTCTGGTGGAATTCTGGGAAGTCTGCATCATTCCCATAAGTGCTTCTATTGACAGTACCTTGCTGTCAGAGTTAGAAGACAATTCGTTGGTTTGGCTTGATAGGTCAGAGTATACAGCAGTATTCTTATCTGCTTCTTTAGCGGCGGCCAACTTTTTTAATAAACTGTTATTTGTTTGTAAGGTCAAATAACTTGAATCAGAACTAATTGAACTAATCATCGTAAGACTCCTTTGGTTTATTTTTGTTTATCCTATACGTTGACATCCTTGTCTTATAAAGATCACAGCCGGCTAATCATGATATTACCTTTATACGATAGCATCCTAATAGAATAGTAAATATCAAAAACAACGGGAGTTACAACATCACCCTGGGTTTTAGCATCTACACTTCTTGCATCTATGAATATTATCGGTTCTGGATTTGAGATTAATTATACAGTTCACAGAATAAACATACACATTTCACAATTTGTGTATGTTTATGGATAAATTTGATGGATTTGTGTTGAAATATAAATTATCAAATTAACTTCGCACAACGACTTGATAATAAAATTTTGACATGATAAACTACTCTAAGGTTTCTATATTGTAG
>JBASOB010000426.1:0-7915 GCA_049657865.1 Mobilitalea sp. | reverse complement strand
TTCTTCCTGACTCACTTATATGTATCACTTAAATAAAAAGACAGGTAATACCTGAAAATCGGTATTACCTGTCTTTTTATTTAGGCGGATAATCGGTAAAAAGGCTTGCCTTAAATATTGGCAAGCCTTAGAAGAATAAAACACTCGCCGGCTGGCTCCTGTTTTATTCTTCCTGACTCACTTATATGTATCACTTAAATAAAAAGACAGGTAATACCTGAAAATCGGTATTACCTGTCTTTTTATTTAAGCGGATAACGGGAATCGAACAGATAAGAACCCCCGTATACTCATTCAAGTAATGACATTACAGGAAGCTCTTTGCACTATCATAGTCAATATTCAGAGAATAAACGAAGCTAGTGACCTCCTCGATTTGTTTCTTTGAATTCAGTAAATATTTTTTAAAATTAATATTAGCAGTCCTACAACTATCACAATAGATCATTACACAATCATAATGATCTTGCTTATGCAATTCATTATCCTTACGATATGAAATGAGGATAGAACCTAGCGTTTCTCCATCGTTATTATCGGACATGAACTCATTCAACCTATTTATGCACTCAGAACCTTCTGAGTTCGATAAACTGAACAATTTTATCTTCTTATTATATAAATTACAGGTATGGCAATATTCATGTCCTCGTTGATATAATGCAGCAATAACAACACCTAAAGTAATACCCAAAAAATCAACAATATAAAATATCCAGCAAACCACCGGATTTGTTACGTCTCCGATCGCTCTTGCTTTATAGGAAAATGAAATAGGGGTGGATTCGATCTTAAATCGAATATAGTTGAAAAAGGTTAATTGTCCAAACCCTTCCATATAATAATTACTGATAGAATCCCCTTTAAAGCTATATACAAGTTCATTCGTTACAGGGTCTACACATATAAATTGATAGCATGCAAATTCAATACCAAGCATACATAGAAAGGAAATAATTATGCCTACTATTATTTGTGTTTTCGATATGTATTTGTTCGATAAATACAATCCTTTAAAATATCCGTAACCGCAAATATAGCCTATCGCAATTGCTCCAACCGGTATTATAAAAAATAAAGAAAAATGCAGTAGTTCAAAGCCAGTAAAATATAAAATAGCCGACGGTAATAGAATACTCAAAACAAGTGTAAAAGACCCTAAAAGTATACTCATTTATAACCCCCCTATATAGATCTCATTCTAACGCTAAACCTCAACACCTTATTTTTCTCACGCAAGCAATAAAAAATGCTGTAGCTTAATTCATAGTTTCTACATATTATTACATTAATTTCATCATAATGTCAATGCTATTTCCATATTTTACATTTTGTAAAAATTAATGTAAATTTGTGGGCGGTATCTCTTCGTATGACTATAATTCTAGATCTCAAAATGATGTAGAGAGTCAAAGAATAATTGAGCCCTATCGATTGATACTAAAGAATTCAAGCTGCTTTTTACAGGGCTATTGCACTACCAAAAATGATTTTCGTACTTTTAAACTATTCCGTATTACATCACTTGAACTGCTTGAAAAAACATTTACTCCCAGAGAGTTTGATTATTAAGCCCTAGAAGTGTTAAAGGATAAGTATAAAAATATTATAACAATCAAGCTTCTTATGATGGAATCATTACGAGAACAGATGATAGAGCTTTGTGGTGAGGAGAACATGGAACCATACGGAAATGATAGTTTTATCGTCTGTTATCAGACGAGTTGAAAATTTACTTAATATTTATAAACAAGGATGAAAAATCAAAACTACGTCTCACATATAAGGGTGATTTTAAACATAATAGGCGTCGTTTGGTAGCTGTGGAGGTATCAGACGAAAATATGAACCGATGCTATTATTATCAGAGTATTCATTAAATATAATTTTTACATAAGTTTTGTAATCAACTATTGATAATCATTTTTGGGATAGTTATAATGGAATAAATTACAAAATTTGATAAAATATTCTATTATAAATACATGGAGGCTATAAAAATGTATACAATTGGAATTGACCTAGGAACGACGAATAGCCTGGTTGCAGTATGGATGGAAGGGAGACCGATTATCATCCCTAATGTCTTCGGGAAGAACCTAACACCTTCCATTTTCAGTATCGACGAGAATAATGAAGTGATTGTAGGAGAAGCTGCCAAGGAGAGGCTCATCACACATCCAGACTGTACAGCATCTTGTTTCAAACGTTTCATGGGAACGAATAAAGTATATTATTTGGGGGGACACAATTTCAGTCCCGAAGAGTTATCGTCTTTTGTATTAAGATCTTTAAAGGAGGATGCGGAATCATTCTTAGGAGAAGCAGTTACAGAAGCAGTCATTAGTGTTCCGGCATACTTTAATGATAAGCAGCGTAAAGCCACAAAGAAGGCAGCAGAATTGGCCGGTTTTACGGTTGAACGACTAATAAATGAACCTACTGCTGCGGCGATTGCATTTGGACTGAACGACCCGGAGCAGGAAAGCAAATTCATGGTATTTGATTTGGGTGGCGGAACATTTGATGTTTCAATTTTAGAGATGTATGACGGCGTTATGGAGGTGCATGCAATCGCCGGAGATAACTATCTTGGCGGTGAGGACTTTACTGAACTGATTATTGAACATTTCCTAAATGAATCATCTTTGAAAATGGAGGATCTCACTCCAAAAGAGCATTCAAGCCTTTATAAAAAGGCAGAAACTGGTAAATTTGCATTGGTTCAAAAACAAAATGTTGTTATAAAGATGCCAATTAAGGATACTGAAGTAGAGGTTCAAATTACGCCTGAGAAGTATGAGACCTTATGCTTGCCTTTGATGAGACGCTTTATGAAGCCTATTGAGAGAGCTCTTCGTGATGCTTCCTTCGGGGTAAAAGATATAGATAATGCTCTCATGATTGGTGGTGCCACCAGAATGCCAATCTTCCGTAATTATGTCAGCAAGTTGATTGGCAAGCTTCCTTACGTAAACATCAATCCTGATGAGGCGGTTGCTCTCGGAACGGCAATTCAAGCCGCTATTAAGGAACGGAACGAGGCTCTAAAAGAAATAGTATTGACAGATGTATGCCCATATACATTGGGTGTTGATATATTGCACCGCACAGCAGAGGGAAAATATACTATGGGACATTTTAGTCCTATAATTGAACGAAATACAGTAGTACCAGTAAGCAGGGTGGAAAGATACGTAACGGTTTCTGACAATCAACGAACACTTTTATTCGAGGTGTTCCAGGGTGAAAGCCGTTTGACAGCAGAAAACCTTAAGCTTGGAGAAGTTGTCGTCATTGTTCCGTGCGGAAAAGCCGGGACTGAGCAAGCGGATGTCAGATTTACATACGATATTAACGGGATTCTTGAAGTAGAGGCAACTATACTTTCTACAGGATTAAGAAAGAGAATTGTAATTGAGCAAAATTCTGGACAAATGACAAATGAAGAAATAGAACACCATTTGGATTCTATAAAAAATCTGAAGATTCATCCTCGTGACCAACAGATAAATAGGCTACTGTTAGAACGTGGTAACAGGTTATATGAAGAATGTTTGGGTGAGATGCGTAATTATTTGAGCGAGCTTATGAGCCATTTTGAAGATGTCCTTGACGGTCAGAATGAATTAGAGATTCGAAAAGAAGTTACCCAGCTTATGGAAAATTTAAACAAACTGGAAGGAATAAAAGATGATAACGAAGAGTGATTGGAAGCTCTTGGGCATTGAGCCAACTATAGATATACGGCAAATAAAAAAGGCATATGCTAAGAAAATTAAATTATATTCACCTGAAGATAACGCAGTGCAATTCCAAATTTTAAGGCAAGTTTATGAAAGAGTATTACAATATGTCACGTATGCTGATTCCTTAAGACTAACAGAAGACACTTTCAATACCGAAGATTCTATATATGAGGAGGATACTTTATACGATCCTTCTGGAGAAAAGTCTGAAATTAACGAAAAAGGAAATGTTAAATCAAGATTCCATGAGAACAGCTTTAGTGAGTCCGAAATTGGGGAACTCTCAGATGAGGTACCTTCAGATGAGAAATTTGTGCAGCAGGTAACTAATTTGTATGCGGATTTCAATAGTAGAATAGACCCGAAAAAATGGGATGAAATAATTAATGATTTGGTGATGTGGGATATCGAAACATATCGTATTCTGAAAACATGGTTTTTGGATTTCTTGTACGCTGGACATTTTGTACCGAGTAAAGTCATGGAGTCATATAATAAGTATTTTTTGTGGGAACTCAATAGTGAAGAATACTATCAAAAATATGATAATCTTTTTTTGACATACATAAAGGAACAGATATCTGGAATCATTACACCTGGATATGAATACCTTACAGGGGAGAGCTGCGAGGATATTGAGGCATATATTAGATATCGTGAGCATGGATTTGCTCAATATCTAAGTGGTGACTGGGATTCGACTTGTAATTTAAGATGTGCATTGGAAATGATACCTGACGATCCATATTTATTGTGCATTTTTGGTGCATATATGGATGCTACGGATAGTTCAGATGGAAAAGGGTATATCAAATTAGGATCGGAACTCTCTGCAGACCCATGGAGAATGTATTTGTTTGGTGGGCAGTTACTGCATCGCATGGGAAAGTATAAAAAGGCATTACGTTATTTTAGAAAAATCCCAAAAACATCATATTACTATATTAAAGCGCAGTCAGCCATTACAGACAGCCTTTGTAACATGAATAAATATCTTAAATGTGGCTTTTTGCTTCGGAGTAATCTAAAGAAAAATAGGGAAGTTACCGAATTAAAAGATGTTTTATCTGAGTATTATGGTATAATTTTAGAATTAAAAAAGAGTTTTCCTAACAGACTTGATTTTTTGTATGAAGCACGCGAAATATTTCCTTATGTAAATAATAGCGTAGAAAAAAACCCACACAAGTTCACCTCCAATTATATTTTATCTTCTCTTGAGCTTGCAGTGAGGATTATATTTCCATTATTATTACTTCTGGGTATCATAGCAACTGTATGGATGGTCTTTGTTTAGTAGGTATAATAGGGAGCGGGCTTAAAACAGAATGCGAAAACATACACAATAGTAGACGGATAGTAGACATGATACTTGATTTCAAACGGTTTTGTTTAGTTTAACAGCGGATAATCGGGAAAAAGGCTTGCCAAAAAGCATAGCAAGCCTTAGAAGAATAAAACACTCGCCCACTGGCTCCTGTTTTTTTCTTCCTGACTCACTTATATGCATCACATAAATAAAAAGACATGTAATACCTGGAAATCGGTATTACATGTCTTTTTATTTAAGCGGATAATCGGGAAAAAGGCTTGCCTTAAAGATTGGCAAGCCTTAGAAGAATAAAACACTCGCCGGCTGGCTCCTGTTTTTTTCTTCCTGACTCACTTATATGTATCACATAAATAGAAAGACAGGTAATACTTGAAAATCAGTATTACCTGTCTTTCTATTTAAGCGGATAACGGGAATCGAACACATGAGAAAACCCGGGAAGCCCGTATTTATTGCTTGTCAAATGGCAAGGAGATGGTCGCAAAATGGCGATTATAAATCATTACATAAATTGCTAATATATTTGATAGGAGTCAAATTGTAATATAAGCTTATGATAGGATAACTCATATTCTGTTATAATTAAGTTTGAGGTATGTGCTCCCTGCAAGATGTGTTACTGTAATATTGAAGAGGCAGAATACATGCTAAGTAAATGCAGTATAGACTAATGTTTTGATTCCTATTCAGGTGTTGTAGCTTAATACAGGAGTATGTAGCTTACTGATAAGTAAATCTGAAGGGATTATGTGTAACAGGAGAAGGAGTAATATGTTAGAGATATCATTAGATGGGGTAAAAAAATATTTGGATACATCCCTAATTCTTCAAAATATATCTTTTATGGTAACGGAGGGTGAAAAGGTAGGCATTGTAGGGGGAAACGGCAGTGGAAAAACTACGGTGCTCAAATTAATAGCAGGAATACTCCCGCTAAACCATTGTGCAGGTTATCCATATGTTCCGGTTCCCCCGGGATATGATGAGGGATGGGTAAACACTCCAAAGAATGCGGTCTGCGCCTATCTTGATCAGATACCACAATTTTCACTTGGAACAAGGGTTATTGATGTATTAAAATCAGCGTTTGATGAGGTGTATCGACTTGAAAATGACATTCATGAGATTGAGGAATGTATGCAGCATTTGGAGGGGGCTGATTTAGAAAGAACCTTGAAGAGATATGGTGAGCTGATTCAATCATTTGAATTAATGGAAGGATATCATGTTGAGGAAAAGTTAAACAGAGTCTGTAAGGGACTGCATTTTGATGAGAAATTTCTAATTCAGGATTTCAATTTATTAAGCGGCGGTGAGAAAACCACAGTTACACTTGGAAAGCTCTTGATTGACATGCCTGAAATATTGTTACTGGATGAACCTACAAACCATCTGGATATGGAGTCAGTGGAATGGTTGGAAGAATATATCGTGAGCTATAAAGGTATTGTTATAGTTGTATCGCATGACAGATATTTTCTTGATCATGTTGTAACCAAAATAATTGAAATAGAAGATAAGGTAAGTGATACTTATATAGGTAACTATTCTGATTATATAATACAAAAAGATGAGAAGCTCAGGATACAACATGATAATTATAAGGAACAGAATAAGAAGATTAATGCAATGGAGCAGTCAGTCAAGCAACTAAGAGACTGGGCAATGAAGGCTGATAATAATAAGTTTTTCAAAAGAGCAGCAAGTATTCAGATTAAAATGGATAAAATGGATAAAGTTGATAAGCCATCAATGAAGCAGAATATGAAGTTAACTTTTCAACAGACAGAGCGTTCCGGTAAGATAACGATTAAGGCAAGCAATTTATCAAAAAGTTTTGACCAAAAGTCCCTTTTCCATAATGCTGAAATGGTAGTTTATTATGGGGAGAGAGTAGCGTTGATAGGGCCTAATGGTTGTGGCAAGACTACATTACTTAAAATGCTGTTGGGAGAGGAACTGCCGGATACCGGCACAGCGCAATTAGGTGCTAATGTTTTAGCGGCTTATCTGCAACAGACGGTAACCTTTCCAAATGAAGAACTTTCAGTTCTTGATTATTTCCGAGAGGATCTTTTTGTACTTGAGGGAAATGCCAGGGAGTATCTTGCCAAATTCATGTTCTATGGAGGTAATGTATTTAAAAAGATAAAGCTTTTGTCGGGTGGAGAAAGACTTCGTCTAAAGTTAAGTAAGCTGTTATTCAATGATATTAATCTGTTGATCCTGGATGAGCCAACGAACCACCTTGATACGAACTCGATAGAAAGTATTGAGGAGGCATTGGCTGGCTTTAAAGGTACCATCTTTTTTATCTCTCATGACAGATATTTTATCAATAAAATCAGTGATAGAGTCATTGCTATTGAGGAGGGGGCCATTCATAGCTATCTTGGTAATTATGACTATTATAAGAGTATCAAGGATAAGCAAAGTCTTCAGGCAGAAGAGGTATTACCGGTTAAGCCTGAGCAACAACGTGATAGGCACAAAAATGACAGAAAGCAAGTTCCTCCCAAAAGGGAGAGAAAAGAAGCAGATGCAGCAAAATTAGAGATTGAAATAAGAAATATTGAAAATAGGTTGAAAGAAATTGAAGTGTCGATGGAAGCCGTAGGGACTAATTATGAAGAGCTGAACAGATTGTTTGAAACGAAAGAGGTATTAAGTAAAGAGCTGGAGGAAGCTATGGAAGTGTGGTTAAGCTTGAGTTTAGATTAAGCGAATCACGGATAATCGGGAAAAAGGCTTGCCTTAAAGCATGGCAAGCCTTAGAAGAATAAAACACTCGCCAGTGGGCTCCTGTTTTATTCTTCCAGACTCACTTATATGG
>JBASOB010000425.1:0-2766 GCA_049657865.1 Mobilitalea sp. | reverse complement strand
CGTCTGCATAGTTCCTACCTCTTTCTCGTGCTGCTTGTCTTATGGGTTGTTTGCATTTTCGTAACTTCTTTGGTCTGATTTTTCTCAAAGTGTTCTCGAACAGCTGCTTCCACCTTATCATAATGACCCGCATATAATTCCTCACCCTTCATTGATGACACAACTCGATTCTCTTCATCATAAATCTTATAATCCTTTTCCTTATCAATAAAGGTGAGCAATGTCTTTCCGTCATGAATATCCATTGCATTCGATTTATGAAACCATACGTACTTTGCATCCTTGCCCCAAGTTCCCGGCACTCTCGTTTTTACTGCATGATCATTTTCTGCTGTAATCAGCGTTTTGCTAATTGTAACATCGGAAAGATTTAGATTCTTAGACGCAGATACTGCTCTCATTCGTTCTGCCAAATCCTGATATCCTCTGACTCGATTTAAGAATGCATCTTTATCCATCATGACCTTATGATCTCCGTTAGCATCACATTTATCAAGCAATCCAATGGTTTCAAGCTGCTTGATAACGCTATTCGCTTGTTCATTTCCAATACTGAAATTTTCCTTCACAGCATCCACGCTAATGCTCTGCTTTTCCATTGCAAACAGACCTACTTTTTCAATCAATCCTTCCATAACAACACCTACTCTTGCACCATCAGAAGACATGCTCTTATCCGTTTCCTTCTTTTGGTGCTTGAGAAAATCCAATAGTTTTCCTAATGATTTCTCATCTCCATTCTTTAGATAATCGTCAAAGGATGCAATGTTTCCAAATCCCAACTTCTGAATCATCATATTTGCTCTCGGAACAGCCTCGGTATGAAAGATAACCTCCGATAATCCATCTGTTTTATTTACATCCGGAAGTACAGAATAGAGAATTCCGTATTTCTTTGCTAGTTTTTCTACTTTCTTCATATCAGATGTTTTAAACTGCAAGACCTGTAAATCTCCGCCCTTCATAAGTAGCTTTTTCATAGTTGTTTTTCCTAATGATTTTTCATAATCAAGCATTCCTTTTAAAAAGTCGATTGCTTTTTGCATGGCTCCTAATCCACCACTTCCAACTTTCATCACTATTTCAATGCCTTCATATGCGACACGTATAATTTGTACCGCTTCCTGTATTTCTTCTGCCATCTTAGTAACTAAAATTTTTCCGAGACTATTTTTGTTCAAAACTAATCTCTAATTTTAGTTCTACCTCCCTTCTTTTTCATAATTTTTTTATTGCTTTCCTATAAAGTTTTAACTTTCTGTTTTATCTGTTCCATATCTGAATTTCTGATTTCTTCCGCAGATACATGAATGCCATACGCCCCCAGTACATCAGCCAAACGATTAACTGCCTTTTCTTCTTCAAGACGATACATTTCAATTGCTACTAAGAGATTCTCAATCTGATCTACCCATTTGGGTTTCACATCTAGCGTGGCTTCATATTTCTGAATCAAAGCCTTACTATCTTTCCCTTCTACTGTAAAGTCTTCGATCATCTTCAGTATTAGTTCTTCATCACCTGTCTTAAATGCATACTGGATAATGAACTGTGTTTCTGCATCTGTTAATACTCCCTGTTTTTTACTAATTGCTTCGATTGTTTCCTCTATTGATTTCACGCTTCCTACACTCCTTCTAGTACATTGCATTTTCAAGAACTGCAATCTCAATAATTTCCTTCATCTTTTCCGCTGATACATTGTTATTGATAAGTTCCACCAACTGATTCTCCGTAAGTCCTCTTTCAATTGCACTCTTTAACTGTATTAACTGAGCTGGTACTAAATCACCACTTGCCACAAGCTTCACAATATCCTGTCTGGACTTTTTCTTTAATCCTAACTTGGAGAATACACCTGCTATACCGCCCGTCTTTTTCTCTGTACGCTCAATCGGAAGTTTCTGTACCACCTGTCCATACGAATCCACCATTGGTATCGTGTAATAAATAGGTACTCCATATCTAGGGATATTTTGAGGAATCATTGCTGATTGTTGCTCCTGCACTCTAGACTCTGACATTTGAACCACTTCTGGCAGTGGTATACTTGCCGATGTTGAAACTGTATTCGTATCAGCTACTCTTAATTCCTTTATTCTTTGCTGTTCTTCTAGTGCATTAACCTTATCCTGCATCTTTTTCATCTCCTTATCTTTTTGCTCATTTTCAGCACGGTATCTTGCGACAGCTGAATTTGCCTGCATAATTTGATTCTGTTGTTCACTCATCACCGTTGCCTGGTGTGCATTTTGTTTTATCAGATCGTCTCTGACATCTTCGTCCTTTTTGGTTATTTCAAATATCTTAAGATGTTCTGCCAATGCATCATATCGTTTCTCCTGAAATTCAATATGCGTAATCATAGCTGATATCTGATCCACTAATTTCTTTGCATAATCAGGTGCATCCTCTGTAATTTTCTTGGTTTCCTTCATCTCCGAAAGTATATTTTCATATAATTTTTTCATTGTAGCTGGAAAATCATTTCTACCTACAACAGCTTCAATGCTTTCAAGAGGTACTCCTTTCTCATAAAATTCCAATGCAACACTCATCTGATTTCCAGATAAATTTTCTGAAGTAATAACCTTGATTGCTTCATCGGAATAACCACCTCTCAAGCATCTGGAATAGATTTTCATCTGCCCGATATTCCATTTTTTCTTATAATACTGTTTTACCTGTTCTTCACTAAGTCCATACTCCAAATCTTCCAGAACCAGTGCTAATACCTCTTCAGGATATTTGTCTACAGCTTTCAAT
>JBASOB010000424.1:0-3166 GCA_049657865.1 Mobilitalea sp. | reverse complement strand
TACTTCACTGTCAAAATTAAGATAAGTCAGGGTAATATCCTCAGTCGTCATAGCCGGCAAGCCAGCTTCTTCAGTTGCTGCAGCCTCTGTAACAGCTGCATCAGCACTTGCTTCTTTGATAGGTTCTGTTGTTGTGGTGTCAGTACTAGGTGTAGTTTCAGCTTCTTCTTTCGTTCCGAATACGCAACCGGACATAAGCGTCATAACCATAGTCAGAACTACCAATAAACTAATTAGTTTTTTCATGTTTTGTAACCTCCTCTTTCATTTTTATATTTTTTACCGGTAAATTAATATTATAATTTCACCTGTAATTAAATATCATTTATTATTCTCCTGTAATACCGGTACGGTCAATGCTTTCAACAAAGTATCTTTGTAGGATAAAGTACATAAGTAAAACCGGTGCAATACTCAGCATGGTCGCTGCCATACGAATGGACTCGTTATTACTGCTGCTTACACCCTCCACCGTATTTACCAGCGCCTGTGAGTAATTGGCATCAAATCCTTTCAGCTGAACAATCAGCGTGGTCCAATTTCCTTGAACAAATACTCCGCTGACATAAAGCTGTGTTAAATAAGATTCATTCCAATACCATACAATAGAAAATAGTAGTACGGTTATTATTGCCGGAATTGCAGAAGGAATGGATATCTTTAAGAAAGACCTAAAATATCCTGCTCCATCAATCTGTGCTGCTTCAATCAGGACTTTCGGCACCTGTTTAAAAAATTGATAGAAAATAAGGATAAAAATCGGTGCATTCAGTCCCTGTCCCGTCAATGCCGGAAGAAGAAAAGCCCAAAGCGTTCCTGTCAGCTTCATATCAGAATATAGCACATAGGTGGGCATCATCGTAATCTGTGGAGGTATGATATAGGAAAAGATTAATAATGCCATCAGTATCTTTTTGCCCTTGAAATTGAATCTGGCAAATCCGTATCCTACCAAAGAACAGATTACGACATTGATTAAGGTCGGTGCTCCCGCAACAATGACACTTTGGAAAAACGTACTGATATAGTCCATGCTCGAGGCTGCTTCTATGTAATTCTTGAGATAGAAGCTGCTCGGAATCCAGTTGATTGAAGTATCCAGCAGATCCTCCAAATTCATGAAGCTCTTACTGATCATGTATAGAAGTGGATAGAGGTAAACAAATCCGATACAGATCAGCAGACCATATATTACTGTTTTTTTGAGTATTCCATCTTTCTCTCTTGAACCCATAAATAATTTACGAACTTTATCTTTATTGATATTATTTTTGAAGTTTGTCAGCTTTTTTAAGTGATCTGTTGATTTTGCCTTCATTTCGTTTTCCCCTCCTTCTTGCAGATTTTAATGCTCTTGCTTGACTCTTATTCTCTTTCTTGACTTTCTTTACCTGTCTGTCATATGCATCTTTTCTGGTAATCAGAAGCACTGCAACAATGGATACTATGATGGTTACTGCAAGAGAATACAGCCAAGCCATCGCGGATGCATATCCATAACCTTTATTGCCTGCAAACATCGCGCTCTGAATTATACTGATAATACTATTATGCTCGTTATTTGATAGGAAAATAACCGTATAAACTGCGTTTAATAAAATCATCGGCTTAATGGTAGGCAGCGTAATCTTCCAGAAACATTCCCAGCTAGAACCACCGTCAATCTTAGCCGCTTCATAAAGTGAACTGTCAATTTTCTGTAAAGCAGATAGGAAAATCAAAATCTGCACGCCCGAATACCATAAAATCATAATCATGTTGCTGAATAAATCAGTAATTGCATTTGCCAAAGAGTTTGGAAGTATATTATTCAGTGCTGAAGCAATACCTGTAATATTCATCGCTGGAATTGTTGCCGCTCCTTGTGCCGTAAGAAGGTTCATTACCGGTCCGCTTACGATGATAACCGGCAAGAAGAAGATCAGCCGGAATACTCCTTTAAATTTAATCTTTCCGTTTAAAAGCATCGCAATTATTAAAGCAAATACAACAATAACCGGTACCGAGAATAAGGTTTCCCAGAAATAACTCATTAATAATACAGGAAACTCAGCATCCTCCAGCCAGATTTGTGTGTAGTTTTCAAAACCAACGAAATTAATCACTCTGCCCTTCGGTGTAATTTTAATATTAGCCAGTGCATACTGAAAAGACTGAAACAAAGGCATCAGAAGGAATATAACCACACCGACCAGCCATGGACTGATGAATAATAAACCTACAACTGCTTC
Organism: Mobilitalea sp.; assembly: GCA_049657865.1. Taxonomy (GTDB): domain Bacteria; phylum Bacillota; class Clostridia; order Lachnospirales; family Lachnospiraceae; genus Mobilitalea. The sequence continues at coordinate 935 of JBASOB010000424.1, read as the reverse complement.
TCTACGCTCTAATTTACCTAATCTGATTTTCTTTATTTTTGGTTTTTTACTCATTTGGCCTCACCTACCTTGTATGACATCGCTTCTACTAAATAACCGTCAATGGTTTGGTCATTATCACTGTAATTAATGTAAAAAAGAATACCGTTGTCATAGCTTACCATGGTTACTCCATTACCCAGACGCTGATGTCCTGTGATATAAGAGTTCACGACCGCATCATTTACTTCTTTGAGTTTCGTGGAATATTCAATAATTTCGCTTTTATAAATACTGTATTTTGAACTGTATATGTCGGAGGAATTCGTATAAATCAGTTTTGATGAATCCTCTTCGGTGATATAGAAGGAAGGATAAATACCAGTCTCAATTAATTTCAAGAAAAATTCCTGCTTATTTGCTTCAAAGTTCGTATAATCCGAATACATCGGTATCACGCCCTTTAAAACTATCGATATAAATGGGATCTCTTCATCTTCAAAAATATACTGAGAAGTTCCAACCGGCATGTCCAGAAAAGCATCTGTATATTTCCACAGATAGGAAAACGGCTGTTCTAATGCCAAGTCAAATTCCTCGCTGATACCTGATATCATATTATCGTATACTTCCTCGGTCTCACTTCTTGCATAGTAATCACCGCTATAACTATAGGAATACAGACTATTCGTTATTCCTGCAAGTGAAATACCCGTGATATCTTTCTCGGAATAATCCTTCAAAAGGCTGTCCATATAAAAGCTGCTGCGAACAGGTGTCAGATATAAGAATTTATTATATACCTGTTGATAGGTATTCTCTTCAAAGAGACGTTTATCCACTCGTTTGACAACATTAAAAGTTGTATTATTTTCATCCGGATTAATCCGAAGAGCATCCTGATATAGATATAATTGATTGCCGTCTTTCTTCACCTCTTTAATCAATTCTGTTAA
>JBASOB010000423.1:0-3206 GCA_049657865.1 Mobilitalea sp. | reverse complement strand
CTCCTGGATGTCTGCATAACGAATATACGCCTTTCTGACAAACTATAGGGCTGCCTTTTGTTTCAATATAAGTGTTTTTAAATGGTAACGCAAAAAAGAGAGTATAGATTAGCAGAAATAAAAAGATGCCCGCTAATGTTCCATATATTCCCGTCCAAAGTATGTCTATTCTAATCAGGTCCCATGATGTAATAACAATGCCGATTGTTGCCGCTGCAAGAAGTAAAAATCCCAGAAAAAAGCAAGTAGATAAATATTTATTCTTCATAATGATACTATTGATATCGTAGACTATAAAGAGTAGAAATGCCAAAGCCCCAATCATAATATAAATCATCTTTATATTTCCCCCCAATATAGTATCCAATCTAGATAGTAACATATTTCTTTCCATTTTCCAAGATAATTTTTACATTTTTTTATGAATTTGGTGAATATTAATCACTAATTTTATGAATTTTGTCAATTTATTAATACTAATCCTTTAAAACACTCCTGATTTTAGTATTTAGCTACTTTTAACGAAAATAAATTCCTATAAAATCGCAGGATTTTTCGCTTATTTGTAGTTCTTAGATTTAAGCAGCCATAGAATAGCCCGCCCAATTCTCTGCGGTACCTCTTTAAAATGTCCACCTGGTTCTTTCACGTATATTACCTCCGCGGATTGAGCACTTAATTCTTTGGTCTGCTGAGTGGCCGTTCCAACTTGGCACATCAGTGTATCCTTGGTCTTCTCTTCTTTACCGCCAAGACTTAAGTATACTTTGCCAGAAGGCAGATGTTCCTGAACATAATCAGTCCATCCTGGAAACCACAAAGCTCCGGAACAGCTGCCACAGCCATTAAAACCTATCTTACAGTGAGCATAGATTGCAGCAAGTCCTCCCAGAGAATATCCAACCGGATATACTTCTCCGTTTAGAGAAAACTTTTTCTGTAATTCCGGTAAAAGCGTATTATTCATAAAATCTATCATTTCATCGGCTTTGCCTCCGAAAATCCTTTCCTTGCTTCTTTCCAGATACCAAGGTGAATAATCCCGGTCCCAATCAATAGGACCAAAGCCAGCGATCAGAAACGATTGACAGTTACCTTTTTCTATCTGAGGTGTCAGCATTTCACGAATTTCTGCGAAATTCTCTTCTTCAAAATCTCCAGACAATAATAATATTAATGGTAACGGTTGATTTGATAATCCAATCTGCTCTGCCCAGCAATCTTTTTCCTTCAGTTCAAATTTCAACATTTTGTCTCCTTTATCTGCATATAATATTATTCTAATTACATTCCTCTACTAGCATTAGAATGCACTTGATCATAATAGATTTCTTCTTTCCTTCATGGATTACTGCAATAGGAATACAATTTCGTATTTATAGCCTTGCCTTTCTCTCTGCCTGTAAACTTTGGTTTTCAGGTAGAAAGTTACGTATGAAAGAGTCATCTTTAGCACTAAATTTACTTCTATTATAAATCAACATAAATAGAAGTTCTACTAATACATACTAATATATGGAGAATATTTTATTTCTTCAAAATTCTACTATGAGTTGAAATTCTTTGAAACTTGAATCCTTTCTACTACAAGTAGAAATTCTTTGAAGCTTGAATCCTTTCTACTACAAATTGAAATTCTTTGAAACTTGAATCCTTTCTACTACAAGTTGAAATTCTTTGAAACTGCATGCTTTCTTTGTAAGTTGTCTAATAAAAATATAATATCTTATTCAAGTTTCTTCGAAATAAAAGAGATGAAAAATCGGACTTAACTTATATCGTCCTGTTGATTTTCCATCTCTGTTTATCATATTATTTATATTACAAATCATATATCTATTCAGTTCCTTCACAGTTACAGAGTATCTAACAATACCTATGGATAAAAACATTTATTCTGTCACTTAAACACTCGAATCCACTTAATGCTTTTCGGAATTCTGAATAATTACATAAGCTGTATTCCTCATTAAATTAATGTCTGCCATGACCTCTGCCACTTTCTATCACTGGCTGGGTATAATCCAGACTCAGCGCATCTGCAACGGCAGCTATGATTGAATTGCTACTATAAGTTGCACCTGAGACTGCGTCCACATTAACATCCTGGTTTGTAATAATCTCGCTGGTTACTGTGTCAGAGGCACTGTCGAAATATCTTTGATCATCTTGATAGGATAGAATTGAAACATCCGTAATCTTCCCTCCTGATACCGTAACGCTTACCGTAGTCTCTCCGCGGAAACCTGTACCACTTCCTTCATAAGTACCATCTGCAACACTTGCAAGCGTTCCTGTTGATGAATCACTGCCGGTTGTCGTATCAGAAGATGTGGTTGATGAAGTAATATCTGTTGAAATACCTGTATCATCTACTACATCTGTAGTATCATTATCTTCAACATCTGAAGTATCATTATCCTCAGTATCTGATGTATCATTTGCTATATCCGTCGTTGTATCTGCTGTTGTATCTGCTGTTGTATCTGTTGTTGTATTATCTGTTGCTGCTTGTGACAGAGCTTCCTTCACTGCTTCAATCAGGCCATTACTGCTGTAGGTTGCCCCTGAGACAGTGTCGACTTCTGCTGTCTGTGTAGAAATCATGTCCGCAATCATCTGATTGGAAGCTTTATTCATATATTTTGCATCATCATCTGTTGAAACAATCTGAATCTCTGAAATAATTCCTTCTGATACTGTTACGTTTACCGTAGTTTCTCCGCGAAAACCTGAACCGGTTCCTTCATAAGTTCCATCTGCAAGAGCATTTTCGCTTATTGTCTGTGCTGAGACCGTTGCCGTCAGTGATTCATTCGAAATGTTTAGTCGTTCCTCACAATAATTTCCCAGATATACTGCTCCTAGAACAAGTGCACAGGATGCGGTACCTGCCACAATTGCATTCACGTTTACATCTGCGAGTTCCATGTGCGCATTTGATTTTGGACAGTTATTGATGCATTCCATACAATTGATGCATTCTCCGGTTTTTATTTTATCAACCTTACTTAAGTTAATTCCAATACTGCATTTTTTAGTACAAAGGGAACATGCTCCGCAGTTCTCACGGTTCTTAGCTATCACAAGCGGCCTGATTCTACTTACTATAGAAAAGTACGCTCCCAGTGGGCACAGATACCGGCAGAAGAATCTTTCAATCAGAAAGGAACCTGCAATTATTCCAACTAATATCAGCATTGCCG
>JBASOB010000422.1:0-5354 GCA_049657865.1 Mobilitalea sp. | reverse complement strand
GCATATAATAATTCAAATCAGATTGCTAGCGGTGCTTCTGACCGCGGTGCATTAAGAGCATTGACCTGGGGAGAAAAAGTAACTAAAATACTTGCTTCTCTTCTCGGCAGATATGAGAAGCAAAAAGATTCTCTACTAGAAAATACGAATATTTATGTTTGTGAAATCTGTGGTTTTGTTTACATTGGTGATATTGCACCTGAAATTTGTCCTGTGTGCAAAGTACCTAGTTTAAAAATCGTACAAATACAAAGGGGGTAATACAATGCATGCAGTTCGAAACATTAGATTATGTACAAAAGATTGTCTTTGTTTATATGTTTGCCCTACCGGGGCAACTGATACAGAAACGGGGCAGATTGATGCTTCAAAATGTTTAAGTGGATGCCGTGCATGTGTAGATGCCTGTCCTTCCCATGCAATCTCTTTGATTCCTAATGAATTTCCACCTCAACAAGAAAAAATGGATTCTGTAAAAAGCACACTTCTTTCCTTGGCAGAAAGCAAAACAACGCAGGAAAAAATTGCTGAAAATATTGCGAAAACTACTGACAACACTATACTTAGACAACTAGCAGACGCACTTAGTAAATCAAATCGGTTGATGGCAGAGGATCTGCTACGCGAATCTGGATATATGCTTCCTCAAAGCCAAAATGTAACCAATCTTTTAGGTTCATTACTGAATGAGAATAAGCTGGATGATTTCCCAGAATCCACAGTAAAACGATTGTTAGAGCTTTTGGATAAAAACAATAAAACAAAAACCACTTCCACCGAAGAAAAGGAGAAAAAAACTATGGAAAAATATCGCTGTAGCATTTGTGGTTATATTCATGAAGGACCAATGCCTGAGGACTTCAAATGTCCAGTGTGCAAGCAACCAGCTTCTGTCTTTGAAAAAATCGAGGAAAAAGTTTCTTCTGTAAACAAATATGTCGGAACTAAAACAGAAAAGAATTTAATGGAGGCATTTGCAGGCGAAAGCCAGGCTAGAAATAAATACACCTACTTTTCTAATATAGCTTCTAGAGAAGGCTACGACCAGATTTCAGAACTGTTCTTAAAAACAGCTCGGAATGAGCAGGAGCATGCCAAACTTTGGTATGAAGAACTTGGTAATTTAGGCTCTACTGCCGAAAACCTTTTACATGCTGCTGAGGGTGAAAATTACGAATGGACAGATATGTATGACCGATTTGCAAAAGATGCTGAAGCGGAGGGATTTTCTGAATTAGCTGCAAGATTTCAAAGGGTTGCCGCAATCGAAAAATCCCATGAAGAACGCTACCGTGCTTTACTTAAGAATGTGGAAATGCAACAGGTCTTTGAAAAGGGTGATGAAACCATGTGGGAATGTCGTGTATGTGGACATCTTGTTATGGGAAAAAAAGCTCCTGAAGTCTGTCCCGTATGCAAGTACTCACAGAGTTATTTTGAAGTAAGAAAAGAAAACTATTAGATTCTTTGTTTATGAATCTATGAATCATATCTTTTCCTCCTGATCTTTATGACCATATTTAAATTAAATTCAACGTTATGCTCTAATACACATAATATAATTCTGTTCAATTACGGGCATATGTCAATATTGAATTTTCAAAAGATAAATTAAATTAAGAAAGAATCCTTACAAAACTAGGATTCTTTCTTAATTTAATTTATTCTTCTATTTCCTTCTTTATAAGCTGTATCACTTCTTCGAGTATCAGTTATAGGTAAGATACCTTCCTCAACTTTTTTCAAAAGAATATTAAGCCCATCGACTTCTATGTATAACGATAATCCATGTTCCTTCATAAGTTCTTTCTTATCATCTAGATTATTTTCTATTAGTGTTGTTATCTGCAGCTTCGTATTTATCTCCTTTTTCCCCCATTATTCCCTTTTTCACAACCAAAACAACAAAAATCACAATGACATGAAATATAGTTTCCGTCATTAATATTAATAGCTTTCCCTTCACTCAATGCAACTGTGATTTTTTATCCTAGCTTCATCCATAGGTATTTTTTCAACAACTCCCAAATCTTCAAACAATTTCAGACTCTGGTAAACAGTAATTAGACCTATTTTTACATCTTTAATCTGCTGATATATTTCTTCCACATAAACCACCTATCATCTTTAAAGATACCTTTAATGATTATGCTCTGTACATATTCCTGTTGACTTTAACAATTTCTTTGCATACTGCTGCGCTGCTATATTTCTTTATTATTTTGTAATTCTTTTTATTGCCATTAGGCTGTTCATACTAATCCACATCTCTTCAATTGCTTTTCTAGCAGTACTGTCTTTAAATTCCGTTATTGGTTTTAATGTATTAACCGATTCCATAACTGTTTTATCAAAAGGAATTTTACCAACAACAAACAGATTTTTTTCTCTTGCATAACCTTCAATCTGAGCAGTCATGCCGGGATTGATATCATACTTATTTACGCAAACCATTACTTGTGTATCAAAATGTTCCGAAAGCTCTAAAATTCTCTTCAAGTCATCAAGCCCCGATTTTGTCGGCTCTGTAACAATAAGCGCAACATCCGTACCCGTTATGGATGCAATAACAGAACATCCGATTCCGGGAGATCCATCCAAAATTGTGATTGTATCATCTTCAACAAAACGCTTAGCATTCTTTCGCAAATAAGTAACTAATTTCCCAGAGCCGTCGCTTCCAATTCCCATAATAGCTCTTGAGATGATTCCTTTTTCTGTTTTTGTTATATAGGTATTCGCTGTTTTTTCATCCTCTAATTTGATTGCATGTTGTGGGCATACTAATACGCAAGCACCACAGCCTTCACAGGCAAAGGAATCAATTTCAGAGTTTTTAATTGCTCCAAACTTGCAAACTTCTTCACAAATTTCACAATGAATACAAAGGCTTTTATTAATCTTTGCCTTTTTGCCGCCATAAAAACTTTTCTTTTCAATATCTTTTCCTTTATAAAAGAGATAAAGGTTGGGTGCATCTACATCACAATCCACTTTTATTACTTTCTTTGCAAGCTCAGACAGAGCAGCTACCACTGTTGTCTTCCCTGTTCCACCTTTTCCGCTTAAGACTGCTATCTCCATTGGAGCACCTCCTTAATCTTATCTGACATCGCATCAAAGATCGGCTTATAGGATGTATCCTCATAAAGCATTATTCCGTTTGAATATAATACCGCGGCCTCCATACTATAGGGAACTGCTCCAAGTAAATTGATATTATTTTCTTTGCAAAATATCTTTACCATATTTTCCTTGCCATCATCCTTGTTGATAACAATTCCATATGGTATCTTATAAAGTTTAACAAGTTCAACTGCCATCCTTAAATCATGAAGTCCAAATTCTGATGGTTCTGTAACTAGTATGGCTGCATCTGCATACTTTAAGGCATTCACAACATTACAAGAGGTTCCTGGTGGGCAGTCAATCAAATGATCTTCTTGTGGTAAAGTGCCAAGTAGCTTTCTAATTACCGGTACCGCCATAGGTTCTCCTACATTCAATACTCCTCGGTAGCAATCAACTGACTTTACAGATCCGCTTTCCAGCTTACCAATCGAGCGTTTTATATACGATAACGCGCCAGCCTTACACACGAGTTTACATGCGCCACAGTCATGACATAATTTTTCAAACACAACAATTTCTTTTCCCGCCTTGGCCAATGCATTAAATTGACATACTTTTGCGCATTCACTGCATAGAGTACATTTTTGTTGGTCGATAACCGGATATTCTACAAATACCTCTTCTTTTTTTTGGATAGAAGGATTCAAAAAAATAAATCCATTCGGTTCTTCTACATCACAATCTACATAACTGACGCCTAACGTCATTGCAAGATTGGTTGATACTGTAGTTTTTCCAGTTCCTCCTTTGCCACTAAGTACTGCTATATTCATAGCCTTCACCTATCCCTCTTAATTCAATCCATGATGTGCGCTTCCGGCATTTGAGATTTCGGAAAGCTTATTTTTCTTAAACAACTCAATTACTTTGAATACCGGAAGAACATCACAGCTATAAGCTTTAATGCCTGCTTTTTCAATTAATTCATAAGCATTCGGTCCTAAATTTCCCGTAATGATAACGTCAGCATTTGCTTCAATTATCTGGCCTGCTGCTTTAATTCCAGCTCCACCTGATGCAGACACACCGCTGTTAACAGCAAATTCATAAGAATCACTTTCTGTATCATAAATCTGAAAAATCTCACATCTTCCGAATCTTTTATCGAGAAGACTTTCCTTTGCCTTACCTGTCGCTGATATTACAATTTTCATTTTATTTTCTCCTTTATATTTCGTTTATGGGCATATGCTATTTATCATAATACCTTTTACATTATCTAATGTCAAATATTAATTTGACATTTCTTTTTTTCCTATATAACATCTACTTTTTCTGATATGATAATCCAAGTTTGTTTATAGCTGTTTCAGGTGTTTCCTCTTCTGTTAAAACCACTTCAACATTAGAATCCGAAAATACATAAGCCGGCCCTTTACTGCCAAAATCTTTTTTTACAATCATTACATCAATTCCTTTTTTTATAAGAAATTCTGCAGCCAAAATGCCTTTACCCTTTTCTTCCTGTGCAAAAGGATTCGCAATAATATCAATTTGCGTAGTGACTCTCTGCCCAAACTTAAACTTAATTAATATAAACCATGGTGCCTCGCCAAAATGAATACTGATTCTGTTTTTATCTTCCGTCAGCGGAATTGCATATATCATTTCTTCTTTTTTCATTGGTTCGTAATGAATTAATATGTGATCAACATTGCTTAATTCTTGCTTTATTTGATTTTCAATTTTATCCGCTATCAAATGTGCTTTATCTAAGTTATGAGTCTTAATTATTATACTTGCTTCGATAAATTTAAATCGCCCTGAATTTCTTCCTGTTAATTTATTTATTTCAATGACCTGCGGAGTATTCAGTATTATCTTTTCGGTTTTACTTAGTGTTTCATAATCTAAAGATGCATCCAGAAGAACTTTTACTCCGTCCCTTAATATCCCAAGTCCTGTCTTCACAATAAATATGACAACAATCAAGGCTGCTATTTTATCAAAATGATATCCCAACGAGCCTACAATAATAGCCAGCATAACAACACTGTTGCTCAATACATCACTACGAATATGCTCAGCATCTGCCAATAATATAGGTGAATTAATTTCTTTTCCGACCCGTTTCTCGTATCTTGAAAACAAAAAAGTTATCAGCACTGCCAATAACAAAACAGCAATACCTATCCCTGAATTCTTTAATTCTGTATCTACAGAATTAATAGCTTCCATTGCAATTTCATATCCGGTATATAAAATCAGCAAAGAAATAATAA
>JBASOB010000421.1:0-4533 GCA_049657865.1 Mobilitalea sp. | reverse complement strand
CCATCGATAATTCCATACTGATATCCGTTTCTTTTGTTTTTCGGTTAATGATCGCATTTCGATTACTCATCGGCTCATCCATCCTTTTTTCTAATTATACAATATGATAATAAAAAGTCAAACTTCTTTTCACATTATATCTAGTATATCATAAAATGTAATCATACAAAATAGAGTGTTTTTATTCGTTATTTCTACTCTTCAAAACGAACTGCAATTGAATTAGCATGGGCGGTTAATCCTTCTGAATTGGCAAAGGTCACGATATCCTTATAGATTGGCTCCAGTGCTTCCTTTGAATAAGAAATAATACTGGACTTCTTAACAAAATCATCTACGCTAAGAGGTGAAAAGAATTTGGCGGTTCCATTCGTAGGAAGAATATGATTCGGACCTGCCATATAATCTCCAAGCGGCTCACTCGAATACTCTCCAATAAAGATAGCTCCTGCATTCTTTATCTTGGTCATTACCATGAAGGCATCTTTCGTCATAATCTCTAAATGTTCAGAAGCAATCTCATTAGCCGTATCAATCGCTTCCTGCAGGTTCTTTGCGATCATGATATAGCCGTAATTATCAAGGGATTTTTGAAGTATTTCTTTCCTGGAAAGCTGTTCTACAAATTGATCCACTTCAATCGATACTTTCTCTGCCAGTTCTCTGCTGGTAGTGATTAAGATGGCGGAAGCAAGCTCATCATGCTCTGCCTGTGACAATAAGTCAGCTGCAACATATCTTGGATTTGCAGTCTCATCCGCAAGTACTAATATTTCACTCGGACCCGCAATGGAATCGATGCTTACATGTCCATAAACAGCTTTTTTTGCCAAGGCTACATAGATATTACCAGGGCCTACGATTTTCTCTACCTTCTTAATACTCTCAGTGCCAAAAGCGAGCGCAGCGATTGCCTGTGCTCCTCCAACTTTATAGATTTCTGTTACTCCTGCTTCTTTGGCTGCAACAAGCGTTCCCGCATTCACCTTTCCGTCTTTGTCTGGAGGTGTCGTCATCGCAATTCTACTAACTCCGGCAACTTTCGCTGGAATCACATTCATCAGTACAGAAGAAGGATAAGCAGCTTTCCCGCCTGGAACATATACACCTACTGCAGAAATCGGGGTAACTTTCTGTCCAAGAATTGTTCCGTTCTCCGTAGAGTCAAACCAGCTGTACTGCTTCTGTTTGGAATGATAGGATTCAATATTCACAATTGCCTTCTTTATGACTTCAATCACTTCAGGTTCTACTAGTTGGTAAGCTTCTTCAATTTCAGCCTCCGTTACACGGATATTCTCAGCCGTCAATACCGCTTTATCAAAACGTTCGGTATAAGCAAACAGCGCTGTATCTTTATTAATCTGTACATCATTTAGAATAGCTGCCACTATATTCGCATATTCCTCATATTGATTGGGACTTCTTTTTAATAAGTCTTCTAATATATTTTTCTTCGTCTCAGCATTCAACTCGATCATTCTCATCTTGGATTTGTTCCTTTCTGCATAAGTTAAGATTATTCATTATTTGGAAGTCTGTAAGGACTCTTTTAAATCAGTGATGATTTTACTGATTCTATCATGTTCCATCTTCATGCTGACTTCATTTACGACCATACGAGCAGAAAGATTACAGATCTCTTCTAATACTTCCAGTCCGTTTTCCCGAAGGGTAGAGCCTGTCTCAACGATATCTACGATTACTTCGGATAAACCAACGATGGGCGCCAATTCAATAGAACCATTCAATTTTATAATTTCAACCGTCTGATGTTTTTTATTATAGAAATAATCCTTCGCAATATTAGGATATTTGGTGGCAACACGGATTAATTCACCATGCTTTAAGAGTTCTCTGGCAGAAGCCGGTCCAGCAACGCACATTCTGCATCTGCCAAGACCTAAGTCAACGACCTCATACATTTTTCTTCCTTCTTCTAGTATGGTATCTTTTCCAACTACTCCGATATCCGCAGCACCGTATTCCACATAAGTAGGAACATCGGTAGCTTTCGCCAAGAAGAATTTAAGTTTTAACTCTTCATTTACAAAAATTAATTTTCTTGAGGACTTATCCTTTATTTCATCACAGGATATTCCGATCTTTTCTAATGCTTCTAATGTATTTAATGCTAATCGTCCTTTTGCAAGAGCTATTGTAATATATCTCATCCGCTTCTTCCCTTCCTCTATTGTAAGAATTCATTTACCTTCGCAGTTTGAATATTACCGGTTGCTGTTTCAATTACTTTGATTTCGGTATCATTCTCTAAATATAAAATTCCTCCGATATTCATTCGTTTCGCATAAGCAAAGTAATCTTCCAGGTTGATGTCACTATTCGACTTCTGGAGAATAGTATTAACTCCATCCTTACGGAAATGATTGGCAAGTTCAATGGCTTGTTTGCGGTAATTACTCAGATAAAGAATCAAGGTATCCTGTGCCTCTGGTTCCTGCAGCAGCTTCTGACGGGAAAGAGCCAGCATCAATTGATCAATGACGATGACGAGTCCGATTGCCGGTGCTTCTTTACCAAACTGGCCTACCAGATTATCATAACGGCCTCCGGTTGCCACGGCGTCTCCCGTTCCGTAAGTATATGCCTTGAAAATGATTCCGGTATAATAATTGTACTGGCTTAACATTCCAAGATCAAAAGATACGTAATTCTCATAACCATATTCCATCATCAGCTGATACAAATTCTCCAAACGTTCGATTGCCTTCAGCGCACGGTGCGTTGTCGTTAATTCTTTTGCAAGTACAAGAACATCTAAAGTACCAAAAAGTTCCGGAAGCTTCATGAAAATATTCTTTAATTCTTCTGTGATATGCTTTGTCTCAACAATCTCTTCAATACCAAACATATTTTTCTTGACGATTAAAGTTCTCAGAGTATCTGTTTCTTCTTCATCAAATCCAGCTTCTTCGATCAAGGCACGGAAGAAATCTGCATCTCCGATTTCAAGCTGAAACTCCTTGAGACCTGATTTAAGCAAACATTCTATCGTAAGTGCAAGCATTTCCGCATCTGCTTCAAGGCTGTCATCATTGATTAATTCTGCACCCAGCTGGGTAGCTTCCTTGAGTTTTCCCTGATAACTGGAATTATTGATAAAAGTATTGCCTACATAGCAAAGACGGATCGGAAGGGTCTCCTCTTTATAATATTTGGCCGCACATCTTGCGATAGAAGGAGTAATATCAGGTCTTAGAACTAAGGTATTCCCTTCGCGGTCAAAGAATTTATACATATCTTTTGAAGCTACCGTTCCACGTTCTTGGCTGAAGATATCAAAGAACTCAAAACTTGGAGTCTGGATATCTCGGAAACCATAATGCTCAAGCACGTGATGGAGATTATTCTGCAACATTAATTTTGTTGCACATTCCGTATTGTAAATGTCCCTTACTCCTTCAGGTGTATGTAATAGTTTTTCCTTCATAATCAGCACCAAGCCTTTCTTTCATAAAATTATTTGTAATGTAGCAGCCAAATCACTTTAGTCTAGCACCGTGATAATTCGCTACCACGCTAATACGTTTTTCCATTATAAATTATTCCTTTTATGATGTCAACCCGAAAAGTGAGAAGTTTTTACAATATTAATACGATAGAAAATATTATAAATTAAATAAAAACGTGTAATAAATTCGTATCAAACCTATTGTTTGATGATATTGATATCTAATAATATCAATTTCTATATATTTCTTTCAATCATATTTAAATTTTCATGAGTACCTATTATTTTTATGAGTACCTATTATTTTTTTATGAATACCTATCATAATTCAACGAAATGATAATTATAGGTTTTCTCTTCTCTCGAGGTCCTTATTCAATACATCCAGATAAGGGATGCATGTTCCGTTAAACATTGGAATCTGAAAAGCACAATCTAATTCTTCAAAACGGAAACTTTTTCTTCCTCCGTTTACTGCTCTTTCCCAGAATTCCAACAATTTATCAAATGTAAGATAATAATAGAGGTCACGTTTCTTATAATAAATTAAAATAAACGATATTCCCTCCTGTTTTTCAAATTCCTTCATAAAAGTGATTTGATGTTCGTGTATGTTATTGATGCTGAAAGTATCGACAGCACACTCCTTCGCGTCAAAACAGATCGGTATTCCCTGAACAACTCCTATATAATCGACCGTACTTTTCTGTTCAAAATAAGCTAGCGTTATATGCCGATTGTCCTTATCAATATTAATTGGTGTAATTGGCGTTGGTACTTTTTGAATTAAGGCAAGCCCTTTTTCTCGGTATTTAGTGTTAGTAAGATTAATCATCTCTTCTAACATGGATCCTCTGAGTCCCCTGGAATTCCATGATGCCATACCTACGCCTCCTCTCTTCTCAAAGTATTAATTAAACAAATCCTTTTGAATCTTCTCAAATAGTTCAGGAACCTCTGCTGTGAATTCTTTGCCTGATAAATAAGATAATTCACCTTCAATCTCTGGAAAAATCAAACGATTAGAATGAAGCAGCTGATGCGTTAAGGCATATTTACTC
>JBASOB010000420.1:0-3433 GCA_049657865.1 Mobilitalea sp. | reverse complement strand
AAACAAATATCAGTGAAAAGTACACGGTTTTTAAGCATTTGTGATGTGCATACAGCTGCGATAAGATATGAGATCCAATCATTACAAGCTGAGTATGAATTGATATTTGAAGCAGGTATGAATGCGGAGGTCTCAAATCAGCCGATCGAAGATGATCAGACAAAACAGAATGAAGATATTCTGAAAATGATCACTGTAGTAGAGAGTCTTCATGATGATCCTATTGGAATGCTTAAGGTGAAGACGGTTGGAAAGGCTGATATCCATATAGCAGAGGGATTTTCGCTGGAATCCAGTGAAAAAGATATTGAGAACAGGATAGACACGAAGCAGGAAGAATATATCGGAAAAGAGATAACCCTGAGCGCTAAAGCGGGCAAGAAATATATATTTGATAAGATTATTTCCGTTTTCTCCTCCAGAGAATGTGCAAAAGAGGCGTTGAATGAGATCCTTCTGGAGCATTTAAAACAGAACAGATTACTAGGTTACGATACCCTTTATGCAAGCAATGCTGCTGCCTGGAGCGATAAATGGAAAAACTCCGATATTGAACTGCACGGAGATGATAAGCTTCAGACTGCTCTGCGATATAATATCTTTCAACTGATTCAAACCAATTCAGAGAGGGATAATACAGTTAATATCGGAGCAAGAGGAATTATGCACAGCAGATATAAGGGCTGCTATTTTTGGGACACGGATATCTTTATGCTGCCCTTCTATATTCATACTAATCCAGCTGCAGCAAAGAATCTTGTAATGTATCGGTATCTTAAACTGCCGGACGCCAGACTGAATGCGAAAGAGTTGAATTTAAAGGGAGCAAGATATCCCTGGATGTGTTCCATTGACGGCAGGGAGCAATGTGAAAGCTGGGATATCGGTAAAAGCGAAATCCATATTACGGCGGATGTGGTATATGCAGTCGATTATTATGTTCAGATGACCGGTGATATGGAATTTTATACGGACCAGGCTGTTGAAATATATCTAGAGGCAGCAAGCTATCATGAAAGCCGGTTGACTTACGAGGAGAAAGAAGACAGGTATAATTTGCTGTTCGTCAAGGGACCGGATGAATATTGTGGAATTACCTCCAATAATACCTATTCGAATTGGTTGATCCGCTATAATCTGAAGCTTGCAATCGAAGGGCTTGATTATCTTAAGCAGCATTGTACCGTGAAGTATGAAGAATTAAAAGAAAAATTGGGCATTAAGGAATCGTATATTAGTAAATGGCTTGATATTATTGCTAAGATAAAGATACCTTATGAGGAACAGGAAAACCTGTATTTACAAGATGATACCTTTATGAAATTAGAAAAGCTCACCATCAATAGTTTGAAAACAAATGGTGTTCCATTGTATCAGACGATATGTTTTGACAGACTTCAGAGATATCAAGTCTTAAAACAGGCGGATTTTTTATTACTGCTCACCTTGAGACCAACTGATTTCACGCAGAAGCAGAAGCTGGCAGCTTGGAATTACTATGAGCCGCTTACCCTGCATGATTCGTCACTTAGCTATGGGGTTCATGCAAATCTGGCAGCTCAGTTAGGCATAGAGGATAAGGCGATAGAGTATTTTGAAAAAAGCGTGCTGCTAGATCTGGAAGATATTATGAGCACAACGGGAAAGGAAGGGCTTCATTATGCTGCCTTTGGTGCAACCTGGCAGGCGATTATTCAGGGATTTGCAGGAATACAGGTAAACAGTGATACGGTGACTGCTAATCCACATCTTCCTGCTTCATGGAAAAAACTTAAATTCCGTTACCGGCTAAATAGTATAGCTTACCAAATAGAAATACTGAATAATGAGGTTTCAATTACGAAATTAAAGGAAGCAGAAAGCAGCGACACCAAAAACTGAGTAATAATTACTAATAGAAACAAGAATAAGATGATAAAATGTGCAATAAGTTACGAAAAGATATTGACAAGGGGAGCAAGATACTTTATAATCTACTTAAACGGTTAAGGAATTAATTGCAAGCAAGATCTTATAAAGAAAGACTTATCTACAGCAAATGCAATAATAACCGCAAAAAGATATCTGAATACCAATATAAGTACATAGATATAACAGAAGTCTGTTCGCAAAGTACTTAAACGGTTAAACGATTATCACGGGAGGTAATGAATGGCGAAACGAGTCAGCATCAAGGAAGTCGCACAGGAAGCAGGAGTATCCATCGCAACCGTATCTTATGTAATCAATAACAAGACGGAGCAGAGCATAAGTAAGGAAACGATAGATAGAGTATATGAAGCAGTAGATAAACTGAATTATGTACCGAATCTTTCAGCAAGAATCCTTGCAAATAATAAATCCAATCTTGTGGGTGTCGTAATACCTCAGACGGAGCCGAATAAAGAATTTATGTTTTCTAACCCTTTCTATTCTGAATTTTTAAGTAGTTTTGAGTATACAGCAAGAAAAAAGGGTTACCATGTGTTAATCTCCGGTACGAACCCGGATGAGAACTATATTGAAGTTGCCAAGAAAAGAAATCTGGATGGGATTATCGTATTAGGTACGTATCCGAAAGATACCTTAGAGGAGTTAAAGAATTCCGGTATCCCTACAGTTATTATTGATAGTTATGTAGAGAGTTATCATTTTAATACAGTAGAAACAGATGACTGTTACGGAGGTTACTTAGCTACCAAGTACCTGCTTGAAAAAGGACATAGAAAAATTGCAATTGTAACTGGATCCTTCACAGAAAAGGGTGTAAATCAAGAGAGACTCCGCGGATATAAAGATGCCTTGTTAGAATATGGTATTGCAGTGAATAATAAATATATCTGCAGCGGTACGGTGGATTTTGATTTCGGCCTTGAAATAGCCAAAACAGTGACGGAACTAAAAGATGAGATTACCGCAGTGTTCTGTACGGCAGATATTATTGCGATGGGACTTATGAATGGATTATATAAAGCAGGAGTTAAAGTACCGGAGGAATTATCGATTATTGGCTTTGATAATACCTTTACCTCAAAAATAACAGTGCCTGCCCTGACAACTGTGAATCAAAATATAGCATTAAAAGGAGAGCGGGCAGCAAAAATGATAATCGGTATAATTGAAGAGAAGCTGAAAGGAAAGCAGGAGTATATCATACCGATTGAAGTTGTAGAAAGAGAGTCCGTAAGGGAGGTATAAATCGTGTTCTTTCCAAACAAGAGACAAAAAATTATTACCGCATGTATTTTTTTACTACCATCGATGCTTGGACTTATTGTATTTTGCCTTGTTCCTATGTTCGCCTCCGCATTATACAGTTTCCTGAATTATGATATTTTATTACCTTTATCGCAAGTGGAATTTGTCGGACTGGATAACTTTACGAGGTTGTTCGGGGAAGGTGAATTATATGTGACTTTATGGCACAACATACAGTATCTACTGATGTATATTC
>JBASOB010000419.1:0-22305 GCA_049657865.1 Mobilitalea sp. | reverse complement strand
TTACCCCGTCATTCGACTATTCGCATATTCAGTTCTACAACTCAAACTGAATTTAATTAATACAATTCAATCGAGCCGTGCTCACTCTTTTCAAGCGAGAACGTCTCGCGCCTCCCTTTGGATCAGTGCAGATAAAAGAACAATTATGAGGCATCTGCATCAGATTCGGTTTTACCTCGTAAAAGGTCTTTCCGGCACCAGAACCTCCACAGATAAGAATGTTCCCATTCAATTTCAGTCTTCTAAAGTCCAAAGACATTTTTACATTCTGGCTCAGGATTCGATTGAAGTTATCATCCTTATCCATCAGCACTTTATTTACCCGCTTAGAGTTTTCAAATTTTGCTGTACCAAACTCCTTACCAGGCATGTAATTTCTCTGACTGGTGTAATACATGACAATAGCCATCCCATAGATTCCTATGGCAATGGCTATCGCTTTTACGGTATACGCATTATAATAATTTGCGAAAGGAGCTGCACAAATCTCATTAAAACGATTCATAAATCCCTTAAATTCTATGCCCTGCTCCCACGCACCACCAATCAGATATCCAACATATCCGGCAAGTACTGCTCCCAGCAGAAGAAACCAAATGGAGGGTTTTCTTTTACTTGTCTTCATAGGCTTTTACCTCTTCTTTAGCGTAGCTGCAGTAGTTCTGGTTGTCGTTTGTAACTTACTTTTTTCCTTTGTCGTTGTCTTTTCATATCGTTCACGAATAGAAGACTCAATCTTATCATATTGGCGGTATAGTTCCTCACCCTTCTTATTATCTACCACACGGTTTTCTTTGTCATACATCTTATACTCTTTGCTGGTATCTAAAAATGTAAGTATTGTCTTTCCATTATGAATCTCCATGACATTCTCTTTTCGAAACCAAACATAACAAGTATTATCTCCCCATGTTCCTGGAACTCTAGTTTTTATAGCTAGATCATTTTCCTCCACTATCAGCGTCTTGCTAATTGTTACATCGGAAAGATTTAAGTTCTTTGATGCGGATACGGCTCTCATTCTCTCTGCTAAATCCTGATACCCTCTGATACGATTAGAAAATGCTTCTTTATCCATGATAACTTTATGCTGACCATCCATGTTCTTAGCTCCAAGAAATCCGATCGTTTCTAGCCTTTTAATCACTGTTTCAGCCTGATCATTTTCAATATGAAAGTTTTCTTTAATTGAATCCACACTGATGCTATGTTTTTCGATAGCAAACAAACCAACCTTTTCAATTAATCCATCGATTGTTGCATTGATTTTTTCTCCTTCCTCCGTGTGGAGAACCTCGTTTCCCTGCTGCTTTTTTAGAAAATCCACCAACTTTCCTAGTGCTTTTTCATCGCCGTTTTTTAGGTAGTCATCAAACGTAGCGATTCTACCGAATTTTAATTTCTGAATCATCATATTAACTCTTGGTACTGCTTCTGTATGGAAAATCACCTCACTCATCCCATCCGCCTTATTGATATCCGGCAGAACCGAATAAAGAATCCCATACTTCTTCGCCATCTTCTCAACCTTATTCATATCCTCCGTCTGAAACTGTAATACCTGCAAATCTCCACCCTTCATCAGAAGCTTTCTCATTGATGTCCTTCCTAGTTGCTTCTCATAATCGAGCATTCCTTTTAGAAAGTCGATCGCCTTTTGCATGGCATTAATACCACCGTTTCCAACCTTCATTGCAATCTCAATTCCGTCATATGCAACACGAATAATTTGCACTGCTTCCTGAATTTCTTCAGCCATCTAAAACACCCCCTACGATACTCCTGCTTTCTGTACCATTTCCTTTAGTTCGACTACATCACTCTTTCTAATCTCTTCAAGCGTTACATCAATACCGTATGCACCAAGAATGTCTGCTAACCGATTAATTGCCTTTTCCTCTTCAATACGATACATCTCAAGAGTTACAAGCAAGTTTTCAATCTGTTCTACCCATTGCGGCTTTATATGATGCATAGAAGAATACTTATGAATAACCTGTTGCGACTCTATATCATCCTTCGATTGAATCAGTTCATCAATCAGCTTGTTGGTATGTTCCTTATCTCCAGTTTTAAATGCAAACTGTACAACAAGGTTCTTTTCTGATGCTGTAAAAAGATGATCCCTTTCCTTCATAATTACTGTTGCTTCGTTTACCATTCCTAAATTCATAAGACCTCCTAATACGCCATACTGTTTTCCAGTACAGCAATTTCAATAATTTCTTTCATCTTCTCCGCCGCTAAGTTGTTATTAATCAATTCCACTAGCTGACTTTCTGTAAGACCTTTTTCAATCCCACTTTTAATCTGAATCAGCTGTGCCGGAACCAAATCTCCACTGGCAACTAACTTTACAATGTCAGCTCTTGACTTCTTCTTAAAACAAAGTTTTGATAAGAGACTTGTTACTCCATTTATTTTTCGTTCTGTTCTTTCCAGTAATACTTTCTGAATAATATGACCTCGCCCATCAACTACAGGAATCTGATAATATACCGGAATGCCATACGCAATCGGTTGCGAATAATCTTTGACTTGCTCCAAGGTCTGTACACTACCATTAGATTCTGTAGCAATTAGTCTCTCCGACTCTCTTATCAGCTTATTATCATCGTTCTCCGTTATATGACGCTTTTCCAATCTATGGTTTGCCTCTTGCAAATCAAGCTCCTGGCTTTTTACTTTTCTCTGCAACTCCTCCATTTGATCTCGCATCTTCTTTATCTCCTCTTCATAATCTTCTTTTTCCTTCCTAAGACGAGCAATCGCTCCAGTTGCTTTATTAATCTCTTCTTGTTGCTTTTCCAACATACTATCCTTATCATCCATCGCATCAATAAGGTTCTTTCTGACAGCCTCATCTTCCTTGCTTATCTCAAAAAGCTTTAATTTCTTATTCATTTCATCATAACGGCTCTCTTGATAAGTTATTTTTTCAGAGACTCCATTCAATAGGGTAATGAGCTCTTTCACATAATCTGCATCAACAACTTCCTTCTCTTCACAACTTATGTCTTTCTCTTCATCACTCACCTCATTCACCGCCGACTTTAACTTATTGATTTCTTCTTGATACTTCTCATACACCTTTTTCATTCTCTGTGGAATCGCATTCGCTTCCTCCATAATCGAACGAATTGTTTCTAATGGAACTCCCTTATCAAAGAAGTCAAACAAAACTTCCATCTGGCAACTACTAAGACCCTCTTTGCAAATGATTGAAATCTCTTCTTGTGTACAATCTTTTCTTAAGCAGTTGGAATATACTCTCATCTGTCTGATATCATATTTTCTACTTGTATACTGTTCTGTCTCTTCCTTTGATATTCCTAGGTCTAGATCCGATTGGACAAGTTGAATTATTTCATTGCTGTACTTACCTCGTCGTTGCATTTTTTTTATGATTGTATCAATCTCCTCTGTGGCCATCGGCTTTCTTTCTTTGTTCATACACTAACCTCCGTTCTAAAATGGCATAAAAAATACAGCCTGTCTCCTATCTCTGCGGCTGCTTTCTTCTATCATCTCTTATTTTTCTATCATCTCTTATTTTTTCTTTCTTCTCGTCTTTTTCAATTTCCTTTCGATACACCCTACTATCATCATTGGTAGATAGGTCTTTCCATATCATTTCACCTATTTGCAATTCCCTGCTAATAATAGTTTCCTTCTGTTTTGTTTCTGCTGCCTTTTCTCGATAATACTCCCGAAGTTTTTCAACTTCATCACAAGAATATCCTTGTTCCGATAACTGCCTTTCATACGTTAGGAACTTTTGATGTTCCTCCAGAAAGAAATTGTCTCCCTGCTGATATGCTTTCTCTGCGAGTAACAGCTCTTTCATGTCATCTGCAAGATCAAATAACGCTACATATTTCTGTCTACCACGGTAAACCTTGCTTTTTTCTTGATTCGTTTCCCTCTTATGATCGGTCAGCCTATGAATTGTAGATAATAACTCCTCCGCACTGTAAATATCATGCCTCGTTAGAAATAAATATTTTGCCTGCAACTGGTGCATTTTACGGATATCCTCCTTGTACTTCCATACCTGACTATAGGGTTGTTTTCTTAATTGACCAGTACGATACAACTTTGCATAATATCTCTTCTGTAGCCCAGACATCTTTGCTCTTCGATACCTTTTTACATAACAACGAACAATCTGTGGTTTTACTTCTAGTTTCGTAGAACGATAAAATGCTAAGTCTTCTTTTATAATCCTTTCCCTCATTGCAGCTTCCGAATAATCATTTCCTAAGGTATCACATCTTCGATAACGCTTCATTCCTGGAGGTTTTACCGCTACATGCTTCCCTTGTTTGATTTCATATCCTTTTTGAGCAATAAGTTCCAGAAAGCCATCATAATCTGATGCCTGTAAGATACAAGCATCGATGTCTCTCTTTATCATATCCGACCATAAAAATCTTCCATCTCTATACTCATTCCACTCTTTGTAATGCTCACTGCTCTTCCGTTTTCCGTCTTTCATTTCCTCTTCGATGTCAATAATCGATAATCCATATTCTTGACACAAGCGATTCGTAATGGATTGAATCTCCCTTGCCCAATCACCCTTTTCATATCGATATTTCTTACCGTCCAGAAAACTTACACTGTTAAATATAATATGCGAATGAACATGCTCCGTGTTATCATGAACAACATATACCGCCTCATAGGATTTGCCTAGATATTCTGCGACAAACTTCTGCGTTATCTCAAAGGCAGTATCCGGCTTTACCTCATTTTCTTGAAAAGATAAAATAAGATGATAGCCTTGTCTTCTCCCTATTTTATTAAATTTACGCTTGGTTTCCTTCATTTGTTCAAAGGCAGTATCGGGCTGGCAGTTCATACCACCAACCAATCTGCCTTGCTGTGTTTTTTCTAAGTTCATAACATATTCCAGCGAACTCTTTAAATGTTTTCCATGAAAATTTCCACCACAGTCCTTCATATAAAGTATTTTAGTGATTGCCAATGATCGTCACCGCCTCATCTACTCTCGTATTTAATTTACGCATATAGGCATACAATCGATCTTTGTCATTCTCTGAATAGATTCCAGAATTATGGTTAAATACAATCTGATTGATATTAACACCGATACGATTAATCTCATTAATCAACTCTTTAAGAAGCCTTCTGACTTCTGGATAGTCGTTTGGTTTCTGGCTAATCATTAATCTAAGATAGGCCGATTCATCCATTCCTGAACTTAATGCCTTTTCTTCTAGCATCTTTGCTTCCTCCGGCGTTATTCGCAAAAGCTTACTAACACTATGAACACGCTTTGCCATCGAATCACCTTCCTCTACCACCACTACCAAACTGATGAATTTGCTCCGTTACAGAAACAATCGCCGCCTCCAAATCCTTCGTCTCAATCTCTAATTTCTCTGGTTTCAATTTCGCGGTAAACTCACCCGCTAGCTTCGTGGCAATTTCTTGAATATCCCTACCATACATTGTCTGATCAAAAAGTCGATCCATCGTTATTTCTTCTACTTTTAAACTCTCATATCTGCTTTGTAACTTAGAAAAATCTATCATATCATCTGGATTATTTCTCATAGCATCCGCTTCTAAAATCAATTCATAATTCCATTCACACACTGCGTCAATAGCATCATCCATAGAAAAACCTTCCCAACAAATCACTCCAACTGCCTCCGAAAGATCACCTCTATAAAGATTTCCCTGCACTTCGCCAAGCATATAGTCATGACCCTCCATATACCCAAGAATAATCTCTGCTTCTTTATCCGTTAAATGAAAGCCTGTGTGATACATTTCCTGATATTCTTTTAATTCTTCCACCATTTTCAACTCATGAACTGTATCTTCTCCCGGTTCTGTAATAAATACATAATCCTCTTTCATTGCTACAGTACACCTCCTTCTCAGTTTTTCATGAATTTCTATCCTTGCTCTTAGTCCCAAATATTAGACCCAGTACATCGCCAGATACGCATAGTGGATATACATCCTCTATGCAGACTGGTTAGGGGGAAAATCCCCCTAAAACCCCTAATTATTATCTATGGTAGGACTTTGTACTACCACTTTAGTTGTTTGGTAGGACTTTTTCCTACCATTTTGATAATTGGTAGGACCTTTTGCTACCATACGATATGCCCTTAAGGGTTCTATTCTGTTTATGGTAGGACTTTTCACTACCACTTTTCCAGTTTGGTAGGACAAAGTACTACCATGTGCGTTTTTTGGTAGTACTTTGTCCTACCATAGGGCTTTCGAGTCGCTTACTTTTCACTAACCATTCGTTATAATCCTTATAGCCTTCTGGTGGAGGAGAATCTTCTACCTCATATCCAAGATAATAATACTTTCTCATCAACTCCTCTGCCGCTCTTCTCCCAGGTTCATCTCGGTCAAGACAAAACTTAATAAAGGAAATCTGAGGATGCTCTGTTAAGAAAGTTTCCACCGGAGCATCCGCAAGCATTCCTAACGCCAGCTTATTCGAATCAAAATCATGAAAAATGTCTACATAGCTCATCAGATCGATTGCGGCTTCGAAGACAACCAAATCCTCACTCTCATCATTCACGACATTAAACCCATAGTTCTTGTCATTGCCTGCGACATCGCACTTAAATGCTCTTCCATCTTTATCAAACACTCCACGCAGACTAGCAAATCTCGTAACTCCATTTTTATCATTTCCCTTAAAGACGATATTGTGATAATGGCGACTTTCATAGATCAATCTCTGGTTCACAAAATAATCAATGACTTCCTTTCGAATGCCTCTCTCTTCTTGCAAATAAGAATACAAGTAATTATTATTATGAGATGCTATGGGCAGGACAAATGGTTTACGAAAGTCTGAGCTACGTTCCTCTGGGCAACACTCTATTAGTTTACCTTGCTTGAGTTTATGTTCTACTACGTTTGGCGCTTCTGGTTTTAGCGCTTCCATGTTTGATACCTCTAGGTTTGGTGCTTTTAGGTCTGCTGTCTTTGAGTTTGGTATCCCTGGGTTTGGTGCTTTTAAGTCTGCTGTCTTTGGGTATTGTGCCTTTAGTTTTTGTACCTCTAGCTTTTGAGTTTTGGGTTTGACATTCACCTGATGTTGCAACTGCAATATCTTCTCCTGTAATGACCCTCGACTATAACCAGCAAAATCTAAAAGCCAGAAGACTGCCGTTTTGACATCCATACCACAAAACACCCGTAAAAAATCTATCTGTGAACCGCCATTATTCCCTCGCTCATACTGCCTCGACCAACGGAACCAATGAGATTTTTCATAAATTCGAATCGAATCCATCTCTTTCAGTGTATAATATTTACCCACTCGCCTCACCGTGTAACCAAGACTAGAAGCAACCGCAGTTAAATCAACACTCTTAGCAATCGCCAGTTCTTCTTCTGTAAATCTGCCTTCCTCCAACCGCTATCACCTTACCTTCCCTCGCTCTGCAACCATAGGTGAGGAAATATCCAATGACATGTAATCCTGTACAAAAATTAATCTTGGATTTGTAATCACTCCCTTTTCCTTAAAACTAAAGAACTCCTTATTATTTCCCCCAACAATAACATGATCAATGAGCGTTATTCCCATGAGGCCACAAAGTCGATTCATTCTGTCCGTCAGCATGGTGTCAGCCTTACTTGGTAAAAGATTTCCAGATGGATGGCAATGGACGAGCATCATACTAGCAGCATTGCTAAGAATACTAGCTTTTAATAATTCTCTGGGATGTGCTATCGCCTCATTCAGAGCTCCCATACTTGCAAAATGAACATTAATCGGTGTAAGGTCTGTTTTTAGATTAATCACACAAACCACTTCACGATCCAACTCACACATAACATCTCCCATCACCGCTACGACTTCATAAGGGTTATTAAAAGGATGCTCCGAATATATGGGAGCATCCTTCACTAATCTCACCGAAACCACATCAACCTTGAATTTGTCCTTCTTCGGCATCCGAATCCGCCTCCTCTCCAAGATAAATGCTTATCAGAAAGTCTTCCTCGCTATCCTTGATAAGAGCAATCAATTCCAGCATAGATATTTCATGTTTCGTAATATTCTGCTCTGCACTTCCCTGCTTCGTACTTCCCTGCGTAATATTATTGTGCTTTATACTATCCTGCTCAATGTTATTTTGCTTTGTACTCCTTTGCTCTGTCATATTCTGTTCCATCTTAACCTCCTAACGAGACAGCTCTTTCGAGTTGTAGATTAGTTTCGGTTCTGCAACGATACCATCGAGTCTCTTATTTGGCGTATCCGTAGCAAGAGAGAGCTTTCGTAAATCCTTATCATAGTGGTACACCTGATTTGACAACCTTTCATCCAAGGCAACCTGATCCATATTGATTTCGGCTACCATATGTGCAAGTTCATTCGGATCTCCCATGGAAGCAGAAACTGCAATTACTTCGTGCACAGAAGAGGGCATAATATAAAGGTCTGTATCTAAGTTTTCTGCTAATCCATGAAGTTTATCCTCATATAACATAGAAATCGCACCATTTATCCCCCGTTCATTACTAATTATCCACATCGTCTGCTCGGCAGGCATCTCACCAATCATCATATCAGCAACCTCTGCTGGCATCCCATCCTTCGTAAACATCTCACGAATCACGTCATTCATGCTTTTAATAGTTGGTGGAAATAGCCTTCTTGTATTATCCACAGCAAGTTTAAACATCTGCTCCTCCGATAAGCCAAGTCGCTCTTCCAGTGAATTACGAATGACCGTACTCTGAATCCCCTCCACATCTGTTTTCACTATCCAGCGATAGATAATGGATAAATCTTGAAATGCCCTATTGGGCGTATTCAATAACATTTCCCTATTCTGCTCTGTGTTCACAAGCTGAAATACGATATTATCCTTAGCAGCTTCGAACTCAATGACAGGCATCACTTCTTTTGCGTCCTTCATTGCATGTTCCATCCTGCTCGCTGCTGTCTGCAATACCTCCTGCAAATCATTGGTCTTCTGATAGTGTGTATACATATCATTAACATAGATAGTAGGTGTCACTTTAATATCACCATCTCCAACAAGGTTCATGCCATCCAAGGTCACATTGACTTTGTTAACTGGGTGTATCTCTAACTTAATGTCTTGGTACTGAGCAGGCATATAATCCATAAATTTCTCAGCGATAATTTCTTTAAAAATCTCATAGTTCATAATTTCATCCTCCTGAAAATAAAATGAGGAGATACAAAAGGGCTGTATCTCCTGGTGATTAGTTTGTTATTAAATTGCAAAGGTATACACTATGGCGGTACCTTCTGGCGTTTGAATCTGATCATCGATTCGTCTCTCCTTTCAAAAATAGGCGCAAAAAAAGCCAGTGGTTAGCTGGCTTGAGTGTTTGTAAATATATTTATATTGATTGAGTACAGTGGCGGGATATGACTCCCGCTTTACAATCACCCATGCATGATTACAGGTTACACTGTCTTTCCACTGTTATCGCTTTACAGTCATGCACATACAATAACAGGGCATCTGAATATCGTACTAATAACAATACATCTTAATAGTGGTATCAAGAAAATGCAATCTTATCAAACTTAATTTTGTGAGCTTCTAAAGCATCTTGAAATGCAAATATTTCTGTGTTTTCACATAAAAAAATTTTGAATAGTTCAGGAATTTTCTCAAAATCAGAATTTATTAAAACCTTAATGATAAATTTTATCCATTCCTCAATAGTCAAATCGTAATGATAATCGTCTGCTTCTTCAAAATTAACCGTAACTCCAACAATATTGTCTCTGCTGTCTGTCCAAATTACATAGTCTACAATATCTGTAACTTTAATTCGATCTCCATGTTGAAATCCCAACCGTAACCAATCATCACTATACATAATTTGATTTTACTCCTGACATATTTATTCTTGCTTCTTGTATATTTACAATTTCTAGGATATTGAATTGTCATTACCTTTACTGGCTATGTATGTGGACAGGACTTAATCCAATCATCTAATCCCAAACCCCAAATGCTTATAATACGGATATTCAACCATTGTTCTTTCAGTGATTTTCCATTAAAGATTTTTGCATTAACTAACTCTTCAGCAGTATAATATTCACACCCATCTGGAATGTCACAATATCCCACCCAATATGGAGTTTCAAAATCTGGTAGATATCCAATGTAATGCTCTTCCTGCTGTGGATCATCGATAAAGTAAAAGCAGGTTTCATCGATGGATACTCCGGCTTTTAAGTGGTTGAAATAATATATAAAATCTAAAGTATCCATGATACACCACCTTTCAAAGAAGTTAATTAAATATCTGTGTTTAAATATAACCCTTATCGTCACCGATGATGGCACAACACTCGATAATGGTGGTTAGCTAAACCTTACCATACAAGGTACTTTTACCTTGCCAGCAATGCCAAGCTTTGCTTGACACATTAACGGTTCGTTATCTCGATGTTCACCAGCTCTATACACTAGTCTACCATCAGCACAAAGTCATCTTGAAATATCTCTTGTACAATAATGTCTTCCCTTCATCAATTGGTTTACTAATGGGATGGTATTAGTTATATCTTTAACAATTTCTTCTCCTATGTACTTCAGTGTAAATTGATCACTTGCTTTGTGAACAGAATTTACAACTTTAAATCTCCTGAAAATTTTGTAAAAGAGATTAGCCGGTGAAGATATTACCCCTTCAGCAACCATTTTGTCTAACCTGAATATTACAACTTCCGAAAAGTCAAGAGTTCCATTTTTGTAGCTAAGTAATAAAAGTTCTACTTCACCCGAGTATTCCCATCTCGTTCTTGTTTCTAATTCATTAATAAACTCATTGAAAAGCTTACTACTATATAACCAATCGACATCATTAATTGTACAAACCGTTTCTTGTGGACCCAAGTGTCCATACCAGTATGCACCATATCCCGGAAGATAAAAATTAATACCATAATTTGATCCATGATGATAATCGTTTATTCTTTGTAATATATTGTCTCTCATAAAATTACAATTTGCGCTCCCAATTAGCAATGCAAGCGGCACTTCCTCTGCATCACCATGACGCTTATTTAAGTCTTTAATAAGATCATTTAAAGTTATAGCTTCTAACATAAGAACCTCCAATACACAAATGAATTCAAATCTGTTACGTAGTATCAAGTGAATTTTCTGCACAAAACAGTACATAAGTAGACTGTTTTGTTGCATAATTTCATATTTTTAGGAAAAAGTATTGTTTTATAGTCATCAGTAAATATCAAAATTCTCATTTACAAATTGAAATAATCATAGTATAATTTCTTTGCAAAGACATAAATTAATATTGTGCTGAACAGAAAGGTGTCTATTTATAGATGCTTTGTCTGATAGGTGCGTTAAGGATGAAAAGGGTTTCCTGTACGGTGTTTGTTTACAAATGCTTTAGTCAGGAAGCTCTTTTACTTTCCCCATTTTAAATAATCATACATAAGGATTAATCTTCTTATATTGCTTCTTATATTAGGTTTTGAATCAATCAAAATATTGATATTATCCTCAAATAACTCTTTTAACACGAATTCCAATTGTTCTATATCAATTTGTGCCTCTGGCAAATAAGCAATTAATCTAGTCCCTTTTTCTAAGTTGTCCTTTTCTCTTTTCCAAATCTCATCTACCGATTTGTAATCCCCTAATGGTTTTCTATTCTTCTTAATAGTATTACTAATCAATGCATCAAATTGATTTTGAGATGCCGTCGCTCTACATTCTGGAAATTCCTTATTTGCCATCTTTAGATACTTATTCAATGGTAATTTTGCTGAGTTTTGATTGTTCAGAACTGGAAATGCAAATTCCAAGAGTTCATCTGCCGAGAATTCCAAGTCATCAAGCAGAATACTCCTATACCACTCATTGCTCTCTAATCCTTTCAACCCTTTTAATCCAAAATCCGTTACTTTCCCGATTGCCATTACCAGCTCATCATCATCCACTCTTGAATCATCAAGTGCAGCAACTCTTAAATTGGCGGTTGGAACATTAGTAATTGTAAAATTATAAAGTTCTTCCTTAAACCTTCTTAGTATTTTTGCTGGTAATTTAGCCTTTTTTGAAGCTAAGGATTTATAGATTAATGAAAAGTCTGATAATTTTATTTTTTTCATTTCAAGTGGTTTATCATCTATCATGATAGTATATGGTGTTATTTCAACTCCAGAAAAATCCTTCTCATATTCTACAAATATAAATCTGTCTGACAATTTCCTCAACTTGTTCTCATCAAGACAACCCACTATAGCTTTTAATATTTTTTGAATGTTGCTATCACTTATCGAATAACCAATAAACATTATAGGATATTCCATGAAAATGGTCATAAGCTTAGCAGCCAAATACGAACTTTTTTCATTGAACTGATGATAGTCTTTCTCATTAATAATAATTGAATCAGGTTTTTCAACTGAGCCATGGATTTTATATATTTCCGCGATACCTTGAATTGCAGAAAATATGAGTTCTTCCTGTCCTATATATTTTGTATATCCATCACAAATTCCTTCAAAAAACATATCATAGTTAGTTGTTATTATCCCAGATATACTCTTTTTAGAAATCTGACTGAGTTCTTCAACTTCCTTCACATACGATTGATTAATAATATTACTAGACTTAATAAACATAGCTATTTCAGCTTTAAATGGAGATACTCCATTCTTGACCATTTCCAGATAATTACTATTCAAACTTCTTATCGTTGCATCAGAAAACCATTTTTCATCAAAATCTTTTTGAATCAATTCTGCAACTTTTGGCATAACCCCTTCATTGTTTTCCATGGACTCAGCTTTATTAACATAAGACCTATATACAAAATCATCATCTCGAATCTTTTTTGCAAATATATTTAGTAAACCTTCCCAATCTGGCAGATCCAAATATCTTCTTGTTAAACCGGATCCAGCAAATATAAATGGTGTTGTATTAAAACCAGTAACAATATCATCAATATTCATCCTAACCTCCTGTCAATCCATTTAATATTATTATCTAATTAACAAATTACTTCCCATTGCTATAGCAAGTATTATTTACCAATTAATTATAACTCTCCCCCCACAAAATGTCACCAATAATCAATATTATTCTACACGATATAATATTTTACCACTTCAAACTCTTTCCCTCAAAACTAAATTTCTCTCTCCTCACTCCCCCAACGGTCCAATATGCCAATCCTCCCACAAACTCCCCTTAATAATAACATCGTACATCAGATTCTGCGACAGCATCCCAACCGGCGTCCATGCATCCATCACCCAAGTATTAACCACATAATTACCATCGGGCATCCAGATCGGTGTAAAATGCGTACGTTCCTGATAGGTACTATACTGGTTTCTCTGAAACTCAAATTCTGCTCTACTGCCTCCCCGAGTTATTTCCATCAACCTCCAATAAGTTTTGTATCCAAATTCAGGGAAGTAAGATACTGCATTTTGCGGATAAGTAATTGCTGAACTTTGATTACTACTGACAGATGCAGTCACTAACTCACTGATTCCATATCCACTTTTCATAGTTCTTCCCTTCGCTGTAGGGTTCTTTCTGTCACACTGTATCTTCATATCAGCCAGAAAGGTAGCATAATACTGATTAAGATCAAATTCCCACCACCCACGGTCAACCCAATTTGCAACCCAGGTACTACTAGTATGGGTTTTGCCTTTTTTATCCTTCCAACTATATTGCTCCCAATGTCCTTCATCCACCCAGTTCTCTTTCCATCTTGGTCTCCAAACACCCCAATCCGCCCTAGTTTTTTCATCTCTTGTTGGAATGGTATCATAAGAAAATGAATCGTTTTGGTCATTAGCTTCTGGATTCGGAGGCACTTTTTTATCCATGTCTACAATTTTCACATGTATGACTGGTTTTGATGCACTCCCTGTACCATTAACGGATACCTGAATATCCATGTTCTGTTTTGTGGATGGAGTCCTCCATTTTACCCAGGCAAGTTGGAAATCTCCCCTCGGATAGAATACATTTCCAACATGATAAGTAGTTCCAGCTATCTGAAAGCTGACACTTGTCGGATGATCGGGATCTGATTGCCCTCCACTTACGGTCACTGCTGTTATTACTTCTGTGTTTACTCGATAAGTATAATCATTGGTACTAACAACCGGTGGTTCAGAAGGTTCTTCTTGAAAGCGAACAATTCCAATCCCTAATGAAGATATAATATCTGCATCTGTGGCTGGCGTTGTTCTACTTCCACTCCATGCCTGATATCCCAAGTCAGCCTTCTCTAAGAACATCGAAAGTGGGAGATTTTTATGAGTGAGTGACACCATTCTTCTTCGAAGCAATCCTTCTAATTTTTTGTTATACATCGCTGCCTCCGTTGCCGTCGTAGCAATCATTACTCCTTCAAATTTATAGTAAGCCATTGGCTCAAGTAGTAATTTGTATTCCCCATTAATCAATGTTTCATAGTCAATGCCTGTCTGTTTTGCAATTAGCTTAATCAAATACTCCGAGCAGAAATAATTTTTGATTGCTTTAATATTGCTTTTCCCATTTATTGAAATGATTTTCGGTATGCTTTTTAAAGGCTTTACACAGGAATACTCCCCTTTGATTGGTTCCAATGTTCTTCCGTTGTTATACTGTAGTTTGCTTACTTTCCCAAAATTATAAATAGAAGATTTCGGTGGTTTATTGGTAAGATCAATTGGTATAGCAACAATTGCATGGTCTCTAGATCGTATTACCGTTACCCTTACTCCCTCATCGCTAGAAGACCACCTGTTATCACTTGATCCCTTTCCTAAGCCTCCTCCGCCAGAATCAATATTCCCTTCTCCTGCTGCAAATGCTGTAATGGGTACCATTAATGATAAAATTACTACAACTATTATTATCCTTTTGAGATATTTATACATTTCTTTTCCTTACCTTTCCACGAAGAAAGCACTGCTTAAATCGCAGTGCTTTCTTCATTCCTATTCTATTAATCCATTGAACCAACCTGTTTATCAATATCCCCATCGCTATCTCCGTAGATTATTTCATTTGGTCCACCCTCTGGAACATCATCAAACCCCGGAAGTCCACCTGATGAATTGTTATCCGCTTTGTCTTCTTTATCTTCTTTCTTATTATCCGTTACCTTCTCTGGTTTCGGAGTAGCTGTAACCTTTTTATCCTCGGTTTTCGGTTTCACTTCTTCACCATTCGGTTTCTTAGTCGGATCTGTGAGCTCTTCTGGCGTATACGTTGGTTTCGGAGAAATATCTTCTTGTATTTTTTGTTCTGTCCCTGCATCAATTGCGTCCTTATTCTGATCCAACGATTTCGTTGGAATCGGCGCTACTGTCACTTGTACTTCTTTGACTTCATCGATTTCTTTTTCTGTCTTTTCTATTTCCTCCGGATTCTTTACTACAACCTCATTGTTTTGGCTTTTATCCACTGGAATTATTTCT
This sequence comes from Mobilitalea sp., assembly GCA_049657865.1. Classification (GTDB taxonomy): domain Bacteria; phylum Bacillota; class Clostridia; order Lachnospirales; family Lachnospiraceae; genus Mobilitalea. The sequence goes on along the minus strand of JBASOB010000419.1, from coordinate 6,818 downwards.
ATTCCATCAGGTTCTTTCTTAAAACTCCTTCCGATTAGGACAACAAGTACAATAATTGCTATCATTCCCCCAACAACAGTCAACCTTTTCATTCTCTTATCTTTCATAATCTTCCTCTTTTCAATATAATTTTTCTTTATGGTTTTTCTATGCAATCTAAACTGTAGTACTAATACAGATTCAATTTAAAACTTCGGTGTATACCCTGCACTGGTTCTTACTCTAATCTTCATACTGGGTAATATATTCCCTGCAAATGAAACTGGAACTTCAAGCAAGATTGAACTATCAATGCGAAATCTTTGTTCTCGCTGGTCACCTTCTGCAAATGGAGCATTTTTTATCTCAACGTTAAGGTCTGATAGAATAAACTCCGTTTTCCCATCTCTGGTAATTTTACTAGTATATTCATCATTATCGGTCAAACCTAAGATATTTTCAAGAATATTGTAAATATCTCCATAATGTAAAGACTCTTCAAACTCAGAATCAATGGGCTGATATCCTCCCGAATACCCTTCTCTTACGCCATGATAAACATCATCGTAATTATCGTTTACTGTAGTTATCACGGCCGATTGTAGTGCCTCCCTAACTCCCTTTGCTATCATCATAAGCCTAAAATACTCTGTAATACCAGTAAAAATCAATACAAGACCAAGGGTAACCGCTACCGCTAATGCAAAACCACTTCCTTTATTATTTTTCAATATATTTACTGTCTTCTTTACTTCCAATAGACCTCCCCCTTTCCAGCAGCCTCGCCTCTAAGTGTAATAGGAAAGGAGGCAAACCCACCAAATAACCCAATATTCGTACGATAAGTAACCGTCACCGTTATCTCTTCATTCAACTGAATGTGCCCACTCTTTGACCATTCTACCGTAGGAGCGATCCCCATCTTCTCTCTTAAGAATACTTCTCTTTGGGTGGTCTCTGTTCCTACTTCGCCTGCTATTTCTGCCTCTCTTAATAATTCAGTTGCAAAGGTATCCACTTGCTGTTTTATGATATAAACAGGGAATACTCTTGCCGCAAGTGCAATTACAAGCATGGCACAAAGTACTAAAACCACCACGTCTAGATAGCCTTCTCCTCGATTATTTTTCATTATCCTTCTCACGCTGGCACCCCCTTAGAACAATCCACTAAGTGACCTTAGTATCTCGAACATGATAATAACCATATATGTCATTACAAAACACATCAGCATCAGAAAACTGAATACCCTGATTTTCGGTGGTATCTTCATTGCCTTTGCTTTTAATCTCTGAAGCTCTAGTTGTTTCATATCATGGGAGAGCATCTGAAAATACATAGAACCATCATCCCCACGAAGTACACTGATTAACCCTCTCGTAATATCGGATAACATTGGTGAATTAAGCCTAGCCTCAAAGCGGGTAAGCGCTACCTCATAACTACCTGAACGCATATCCGCCGTTAAGACATCAAGTTCATAACATAATGCTTCTCCTGCATTTTTCTTATAATTTTCTAGAATCCCAAGTACATCTCTGCTTGCCTTTAACTCCTGTGTAATCGTTGCCACAAATCGAGGCAATTCCGCTTCTACCTTCTCTCTTTTACTAGATAATTTCTCATCCGCTTTTTTTATTTCCTTGAAATAAACTAGGATTGCAAGAAACAATAGGATCGGTGCAAGTAATGGCAGTACCATAAGACATGGTACTACCAAAAGCCCTATAAGACCAGTCTTTAACATGACAAATGCTACATATTCTTCTGGAGTCTGATTCATTCCAGCAGCTTGTAACGTGTTTTTGAGCCTGTGCTTCTTGTATTCATCCATGGGAATATACCTTGCAAGGACAACTGCCCAACCATTGATAACTACCTCTAATGTTCTTGCTTTTTCCTTCTGTCCCTTGCTTGCCATCAGCATTGCCTTGTTAGTTGCAAGGCGTGGTATCTTAAGAATATCTGCAAGGATTAAAAAGCACCCAATTGCAAGCAACATCCCAAATATTAATATTAATAATATCATCATAGCCTACCTCCGATACTCAATCGGCTGTGTCAACCGGATTACAAACGCAGTGGAAATAAATATCGCCACAAAACAACCTGCCAAGATAAACTGACCGGGTATCGTATGCATTAGCGTATGATACCAGTCTTTATTAAGAAAATACAATAATGGAATATTTCCAAGCACTAGAAACTGCATGGTAATAAACTCTTTTCTTGGTTCAAACACCATGTTTTCTAGATCCCCATTCACGACTCGCATATCTGATAGCTTGGCTACGATTGGGGTAAGTGTATGTTTTAAATTTCTGTCCTGCTGGCAGGCAATCATTGCATCACACCATTCATGAAACACATCATTTTCTATTCTTCCTCTCATATACCAAAGGCCATTTGTAATATCAGGATTTATCATTTTAATTCGGTTAACAAAACATTTAAATACCAACAGAACTGGTGGATTTAGATATTCCATGTTTTCCTCCACCGCCGTTAGTATATCTTCGTTTCGAAGGTATGCAGTTGTAATAATGGATAACGCCGTTTCAAGCTCTGCGGCAATATCCTTTTTAAAATGCGTCTGTGTCAGTCTTACATACCAAAAGGGTAGAAAAAGAAATCCCACGGCTAGTTCCGGTACCAAGAAGAAATTTCCTAGTAGTATAGCAATTCCTGCTCCTATGGTAAACATAAGAAGTGACCACACACAAAGCATAGGAAATCGGTGCGCCCTGCCAGTCATCTTTAATATTCCTTCGATCTCTGTCACTTCCTTTTTAATAAATGACAGCTTCTTTCGCCCTGTTGTTTCCTTAATCTCATCCCGAATGTTACTTGGCTTACTCTTAAGATCTCGAAAGATATGATTGGCAAAATCCATTGGTGACAAGGATAAGAGAACTAAAAAGCCAGTAATCATACCTACACAGGCAATCAGCAATATTAGATTCATTCTGCTTCCTCCCTTCGTCTCATACGCTCAAGCATTTCCAGTGGTATTCCATTCTCCAATAACCGCTTAGATAAGCTGTCTGAGATACAGGCTTTCTGCTCGTGATAACCCTTTATAAAAAAACTTCCCCTCTCATCCATGCTATTTTCTGTAATCACATATTGAAACAAGGTACGGTAATTTCTTTTTCCATCCGCTAAAATCTCACACTCCATGACTTCCATCATTCTTCTCTGCTTATTTTCAAGTTGCTTACAGAACACGATAATCGGATATGCCTCTGTTACATATCCCATCAAGGTCTCGTCCGACATATCCACCGCACGCTTGCATAAGGATACCATTCTTCGGTAAGTAGCCTCACAAGAATTAGCATGAATTGTAGTAAGTACGGCAATCCCCGTTCTTGCTGCCTCTTGTGCTGCATTGGCTTCCGCTCCTCTCATCTCTCCCACTACCGCAATATCCGGATTAAACCGAAGCGCCATATCCAGAAGCATAATTTGGTCCACCTTTTGCTTCTCATTCTCACTGTCACGGGTAATGGTATGAATCACCGAATTTACCACCCTACCATCATCAACTCTGGTTAAGTCAAGCTCTCTGGAACCATTTTCAATGGTATAGATTCTCTTATTGTTTGGAATGGTGGTCAAGAGCCAGCCTAGCACCGTTGTCTTACCTGAGCTAGTTGCTCCTGCCACACAAACAGAGATACCATAACGGATCAGATTAGATAGGAACTCCAGCATCTCTTCTGTCGCTGTTCCACTCTGTATAAAATCCTCCTTTTTCATACTCTGTGGATTCACAATACGAATGGAAGCTGCAATACCCACATCTTCATCTACCAACGGAGTTTTCAAAACTGCGATTCGTATATTCTTAGATAAGTGTCCAAGAACCGCAGGACTTGCATTATCTAGTACAATTCCTGACACATGGAGCATTCTTCGAATTACATTAATTGCATGCTCCGGTGATTCAAAATGCTCCTCCAGTTTTACAATCCTTCCGTCAGAAAATTGCACTTCAATATCCTGCCAGGAGTTGATATCGATTTCCTCAATTCCTTTTCCAAAGATATATTTCGTTAGAAAGCCATACTCTGCCATCTCAGCATAAAGAGCCTCAATAAGATCTTGTACTACCATCCCATTTACCGTAATCTTTTCATCCATAACATACTTATGGATATAGCGTTTCATCTGTTCCTTGGCATCTTTAAGCTCTTGATTCGTAATCAACTCAAAATAGTTGGTGGAGATAAACTCCTGGACTGATTTTAAGACGGTTTGAAAATCTTTTTTATCGGATTCTGATAGTGATAACACTGCTTGTTTGTTCTTTTCTGTTAGTCTGTTGGAGTAGTTAGGCGTGTTGAAAACATTAGGATTGTTGGGTACATTAAATTCGGTGGGTTCGTTAGTTTCAGTGGATTCGTTAGTTTTGTTGAGTTCATTGATTTTATTGGACTTATTAATTTCATTAGACTTATTGATTTCATTGGACTTATTGGTTTCATTAGACTTATTGGTTTCATTAGAAATCCCCATCAATTCTTCGATTCGTCTGTCCATATAATCGCCATCCGTTTCAGCTGCCCCACGTTCCGACTCTACATTAATCCAGTTCCTACCTGTCTTATTCTTATGCCTTATTATCTCTTTTGGGTTCTCTTTTTGGTTCTCCATTGGGTTCTCCTTTTGCTTCTTCCTGTGCTCTCTTTTCATAATTAGCATCCAAACACCTCCCCTGCAATGCTTCTTATTTCCTTGCCAAATTCTCTGCTGTTTCTTAAACTCATTTCCGCCAGCAGATTCCCTGCAAGATACTGTTCTTCTACTTCCTCCGAATAGGAAAGTCGAAAGTTTATGTCTCCTAATGCTCCCGCCATATGTTCTACTCCTTGGTTTGCTTTTACATTTGACAACACTTTATACTGCTTACTGGAATTCAATTTATCGCTATATACTAGTTTTAACTGACTCGAAAGATAGCTGATTGATTTTAAATCACAATTGGAAAGACGAAGCAGAGCATCACACTCCATAACAGAAACCGCAGATAAAATATCATTTGCAATGTAACTGCTACAATCAATGATGACATAAGGTGCTATCGTTCGAAGCAATACAATCAACTCTTCTGCCTGCACCCTCGAATAGGAGGCATACGTGTATTCATTCTCTCCCTTTTGCATCCCAATCATCGCAATATGTGCCATCTTTTTATGCGTAATCATATTTTCTTTTACAATCTGGTCCGTTACATGTGTAGCTGCAAGAATACTTCCCAGCGAGCCAAAGGGTCGATTGGAGTCTTTCTTACATTCCAAAGCAGAGGGAGGACAGATACAAGGAAGCATGGGTGCTGTCATATCACATAGAACGAGTATTACATTTCTTTTTTGATCTGCCAGATACTTTGCAAGCTTTACCGCAACTGTTGTTTTCCCTGAGCCTGGACTTCCCCATACTGCAAGTACGCCCCCTTGCAAAGACTCTACCGCTTGACCTTTAACTTTATTATTACGGGTAAAGATGGAATCTTTCTTAAAATGATGCATTCTTACTCCTCCTCTGCATGTCCAACATCGTAGCTAACATCGGCACCAGCACTGTCTTTTGACTGGATTAGGGTTTCACCTGTACGCTCTGTTGTCTGTATTGCCTCTGCTCTCTCTATTGTCTCTGCTCTCTCTATTGTCTCTGCTCTTTCTGTTGTCTCTGCTCTTTCTGTTGTCTGTGTACTTCCAGTAGCTTGTGTCTCTCCTGTGGCTTGTGTGCTTCCAGTAACTTGTGCGCTTCCTGTCTCTTGTTCTTCCCCTTGCTTCTCCTCCGGGTATAAAATCACTAATGCCTGATCTTGTACATCAAGAAATTGCTTTGCATTCTTTGTCTCACCACGATATACAAGCGAAAGATGACATTCTCCATCTGCCTCAAGACTAGCTAAAACATTTCCTTGCTCTGGTGTTACAAGTAATGTAACCGTAGATGGCAGTTCTTTTTCTTCTTTACTGTTCTTTTTCTCTTCCCCTGTATTCGCATCATAACCACTTGCAGTCGTAACCGAAATTACTTCTACATACCGAAGCTCGGGTGGAATAACCGTAGCTCCCTGCTTCTTATAATCTGGCGCAATAACAGATACAATATCACCCTGTTCAAGTTTTCCAGAAAGTCCTTTTGCAAAGCTTTTCAGCGTAATGGATATTGCCTGCCTACTACCGTCCAGGCGAAATAAATATGCATTTTCAGCAGACGGGATCTTCGACACTTTGGAGCTGATGATATAATCTCCATTCGATAAATCTGCAAGTGCATAGCATCCAAGAACACTTTCTTTTGATTTGATTATATTATCAGGCAAATGATAACTGCCCACTTCCACAATCTGAATCATGTCCTTCGTAATCTGATCCCCTTCCTTTATCTCCTTTACCACGCGTATAATCGTAGTTTTCTGCTGAATTTGACGATTAAACATCGGTGTAATGCCAAAGCAGATAAAAAGCGAAAGCAGAATACAACCGATTCCAACAATCGTTCTATTCTTAAATAATCTCATTTATAAATCCTCCTAATTTCAAAATGTAGATGCTGATAAATCCCAAAGACAGGCAGGGCGCCAACGGAAGTGCAAGTTCCTTCATTTGACGCTTTGCTATACCTCGCACCACTGAAATCACTACAAATACCACTACCTGTAGTGAAAGCCCTACCACCACTGCCAGATTAGTCGCCTGTAATCCAAGTACCAGGCCGGTGGCGGCAACTAATTTAATGTCGCCACCGCCCAAACGGTTTGGTGCTATCCACGTAGCTATGATTAGTAAGGGAACTGCTGCGAAAACTCCTACCAGATGAAC
>JBASOB010000418.1:0-3680 GCA_049657865.1 Mobilitalea sp. | reverse complement strand
GGAGCTGCTAACTGCATTTGTAAACAGCGATAAAAGTTTGGATGAAATCCTTGCCTATATGGGTGAAAAACATGAAAATAAAGAATGAAAATAGGATAGAGAGTTAATTTTTTCGGGAAGTTAACATATAATTATAGCTGGAATACTTGTTATGTTATATTCATTTGCAATATTGGGACTATTACCTACATCAACCTTAATAAACTTAACTTTTCCATCCATTTCTAATGATACTTCGTCAAATATAGGTGCTAACATATTACATGCTCCACACCATGTTGCAAAAAAATCTACAACAACTACCCCATCGTTTATTTCACTTTTAAATTCATTTTCTTTTATTACTTTGACCATATTATTCTCCTTTGTTTTTTAATTTTCTTATGTTTACCTTTATATAGCTACCCAATTTGTTAGTAATCAATGTTCAGAATAAACTGTATCTATAAATTCCTTATCTCCAACTTATATCTGCATCTTTTCTTGTTACAGTTCTAAAATACTTCACATTTGGATATCCTAATACCATGCAAGTTACAATTTTTTTACCTTCCTTTACTTCAAGTATATCCATAATTTTTTTATTATCCGCAAATTGCAATAACAAATTGAACTAGTTTCTGTGTTCCTCAGATCATGCTGAATATATGATATCTAGCTGCTGTTCATATAAGCTCTCTGGAGTCTGATAATCCAGTATTTTTCGGGGAAGTGTATTGCACCATTCCTCGACTAAAGCAATTTCATCCAGTGTATAACTGTTGATTGCGCTATACTTGGGAATAAATCGGCGGATGAGGCCATTGTGTCGTTCATTCGTACCTCTTTCATAGGAGGAATAGGGATGAGTAAAATATACCCTCGTCTCTGTATCTGCCTCAAGTTTATGGAGATCTGCGAATCCGAGTCCATTGTCACTGGTAATACTTTTGAACACTTGGCTGAATTGATTTCCGAATTCCTTGCGAAGAGAATGAAGCTCATTCGTTACCGATTCTGCATTTTTGGAATCAATTCTTCGGACAATAAAGTTCCTCGTCTTGCGTTCGGCAATCGTAAGAAGAACGCTATCATCCCTGGTTTTATGACCGATTACGGTATCTATTTCCCAGTGCCCGAATTCTGTCCGCTGTTCGATTGATTCCGGTCTTTGTGTGATACTGGTACCAAGCTTTCTCCTGTTTTTCATGATCCGAGTAGGTTTTGTAGAGCGGCGTAGTTTCATTGGTAAATCGATATTCTTGATTTCCATTAGTCCGAGATCAACATAATTATAGAGTGTTTTGGTGCAGACCATACTGGTGATTGGAAACAACTCATGTAGCTTCGAATTACCAACGCAGGCATCTAGTGACCAATTGTTGGCCTTCACTTTTTTACAGACATATCGGATAAATTGGTCGCATATCAGACGTTTGTACCTCGGACAACAGAAAGAACGGTTTTTCTTATAAACAGCATTGCCAGTATCTGCAAGGTAGAGAACTACTTTTTTGTTTACTTTGATTTGAGAGGTAGTACCTCTCCGAATTTCATTCAGAATGGTATTTCTAGCTCTGCCAAGTTCCTTTGCAATTCGATAAGGAGAATAGCCATCTAATAAACGGATTTGGATTGTTATGCGTTCTTCAAAATTTAGGTGTTTCTGTTTTCTTGATTCTGTGTTATCTTTAAGGTAGTCCATAGTGAGTGCCTTTCTGGTAAGAATTGTTTGTCGTGATTCAATCTTAACACAGAAACATCGCTATGGATTTTTTATTAGTTCAATTTGATTTTACAACTGGCCTTTTTTTATTATCTTGTGCAGCCATTACAAAAAATCCACTAAAAATGTTCCAAGACCTAGCGCATTAGTCATCAACTCCATATTTGAAGAAGCTATCGCTCCATTTGTCTCTGAGTCAGCTGTAACTACTATTACTACCGGAGCCTTATAGAATATCTTATCATTTTCATTCGGGTTTGTTTTAAAATCCTTGTACATTTTAATCCACATCTCTGCAAACATTTTATATTTCATATTCTGTGGAGTCAGATTAGCCATCAAATCCTCTCCTTTTTTTACTTTATCTATAAGCAATTTAGCTTTATATAATCATCATATTTTATAATTCGAAATATTTTTTTCTAATACTGATGCTATTCTAACTAACTTCCTTGCTGTTATAGATAACTCGTTTGTTATAGCTGCCTGTTCTTCTGTAGATGCTGTTACTTCTTCTGAAAGAGCTGAAACTTCTTGAGATTTCAAAGCTATGCTTTCAATTGTATCCATAATTACATTTCTGCCTTCCATACTTCCTTGAAGAACTACACGAACTTTATTAATTTCTCTAGGAATATCATTTACTTTTTCAATAACTCCTTTAAAAGAATTTTTTACATCATCAATATCGTTTTTACTTTCTTCTACTATTTTAGTTACAAGCTCTGTTGTACTAAAGACATCATTTGTTTCTTTCATTACTGTATTTATTAATTGAGTTATAGTTTTTGATGATTTTATAACTTCTTCTGCTAATTTTTTTATTTCTTCTGCCACTACTGAAAATCCCTTACCTGCATCACCAGCTCTAGCAGCTTCAATAGATGCATTTAAAGCTAAGAGATTAGTTTGATAAGCTACGCCATTTATAACATCAACTATTGAAATAATTTGTGATATAGTTTTATCTAAACTTTCTACTTTGTTTTTTGCTATTAAAAAAGAATTAAGCATTTCATTAATAGTATTAGCTAATTTATTTATTGTTTCTGATCCTATATTAGTATCTTCTTTTATAATATTTCCAGTATCTGCCAATAAAGATAATTCATTTTCAACCTTATCCAAATCTACAGAAAAATTCTCTAGTAGTCTAACTGCTTCTTCTAAAGACTCCGCTTGATTTATTCCTTCTTGAGATACACTTGTTACTGAAGCAGCAATCTCTTCACTAGATAATGCTACTATAGTTCCACCCTCTTTAATATTTTCTGATAAATTGCCTAAACTTTCTGATATTGACTTAGTTTTTCTAATAAATTCTCTAATATTTTTTGTACTTTCATTGCTGACAGCTGCAAGTCTTCCTATTTCATCTTTACCTGTAACTTCATATTCTGCTGTCAAATCTCCCTCTCCTATTTTTTCAACTGTATCTTTAATACTTTCAATAGGTTTAGCAATTCGTTTTCCTATAACTATTCCAGCAATAGCAGCCATTAGTAGTACTGCTACGGCATAAATTACACTCTTTATAATTGTATCTCTAATAGTTTTTTCCATATTATCAATAGAAATCCCTACCGAAAGGCTATATACAACGTTATTGCCATCCTTAATTGGCACTCCCACATTATATGCTGGTGTTCCTTTCCACTCATAGATGCTTCCACTTGTTTTACCCTGAAATACACTTTCTATTTCTTCTGCATAAATTTTTTGACCAATAGAATCTTTTGATGTTCCTGCAACGAGAGTTTTATCTTTTGATACTACACCTACATAACATAACTTTCCGTCAGCATGTTCATATATACCATCTATTATATCCTGAATTTTATCTATGTTTGAGTAATCCGGAACATTTTACACCACCTGTCCGGGTTTTGGAAACCGGTGTTCCGGAAAAAAGGAAACCGCGATTCCGGTAGTGGAAACCAAAGATATTTTCTCTTTATAATGTATCTATGCACCA
>JBASOB010000417.1:0-2377 GCA_049657865.1 Mobilitalea sp. | reverse complement strand
ACATTGAAGAAATAACACCTTTGCAGTAACTTCCGTATACCCCACTTGAAACGCTTAAAGCATCAAATCCCATTTCTTCTAATTCGGCTGCAAGTATTCTAGATTCAGCTATATCACGTCCGCCTTCCATTGCTTCTACAGCAGAAAAACGTATCGAGACAGGAAAATCATTTCCTACTTTTTTTCTAATATCAGAAATAATTTCACGAACGATACGTACACGATTTTCATAACTTCCACCATACTTATCGGTTCTCTTGTTTGCATAGGGTGAAAGAAATTCTGCTAAAAGGTATCCATGTGCAGCATGAACTTCAACTCCATCATACTCTGCTTTTTTAGCACGTAAAGCGGCATCACCAAATTGTCCTACTATTAACCCAATTTCTTCAATTGTCAATTCGCGAGGCATTTCGCGATTCCACGGATCTGGAATTGCACTTGGTGCCACTGGTTGATAACCACCATTCACATTGCTATTTGTCTGTCTTCCTGCATGGTAAATCTGGCAGAATATTTTAGATTCATACTTATGGACAGTCTTAGTTAATATATTATGACTTTCCATCTGTTCATCATTATATATGCTAGTTACATATTTATATCCTTTTGCACCTGGACATACACTACATGCTTCATTAATAATTAACCCCCATCCACCTTTTGCCTTCTCTTCATAGTAGCGAATATATCGCTTGTTTAAAGTACCATCTTCATTTGCATAGTTCATATCCATAGATGGAACAATTAGTCTGTTTGGAATTATACAATTTCCAATATTTCCTGATTCAAATAAATAATCTAGTTTCATTTATACATATCCTTTCTTGATTGTTAAAATATTGTCATATTGTATTTTACAGTTGGTGGTTACCACCAAGTCAAGTGAATTTTTAATATGATAAAAAACTTAACTATTTCATATGTTTCAATTAAAAGTAAATCCAAATACTAAAAATTTAAAGCAATATACGCAATAGATAAACTTAAAAATAAACCATCTATTTATTAATATAAATTTCTTATCAGTGTCCTGTTTTCTATTATTTTTATGTGGTGTGTTCAACCTCAAATGTACAAACAGCTTTATTCTTCTATTTTTCTCACTGGAAGATAAACATCTAAATACCTACAATACTTTTGATTATCATATACCCTTGTCATTAAAAAGCCATACAAAAATCCATCAATCTCATAATGATGTTCTTGGGCAAATCTATACATTTTATCAAACAAATGGCATCCAAAATTCCAGCGTTCGCCTGCATTGATTACTGCATGCACTGATATCTGCTTTTTTGTAAAAATAAAATTATCTGTTTGAAATTCTAATATTTCAGCTAATTCTTTTTGTATTGAAATACCCCATTGAAATATATCTTTATGAAATATATAATCTTCCTTATTTATCATCACTGTATTTTCAAAAAAAGCATAATTTTCTAAAGCTATATGATAAGGCTCTAATACTTTAGATGATAAATCATATTCAAAATTTTCTCTGCAAGGAAGATGATAATAATCGTTTGACTCAACTATCTCAAAACTATCTAATTGCTCTATTATATTTTTTAAGACATTAAGATATTTTGAATTCTTTTCAACCAACAACTTATATATTTGTGCTTTCCTTTTAAAATCATCCTGTTTTTGCTCAACTAAATGAATAAACTGTTTCAAGCTTCCATCTGAAAGTATATCCTTTACTTCATTAATTGAGAATCCAATCGATTGATATTTTTTACATTCCCCAATGTAATTTATATCCCAATCATCATAATACCTATAGTTATTTTCTTTTGAAATTTTAGGTTGAATAATCCCTTTTCTTTCATAATGACGTAATGTTTCTCTGGTTATATTAAACATTTTACAAACGTCTTTTGTTGTATATTCCATATATATAAACACCTCTCATCTCTTTTAATAGTCTGTTCATATTTTATATTCCATTTGAAACAATGTGACTATACATTTCTTGCATTTTTCCAACAAATTTATATTCAATTATAGCATAATATTTATTTTACTTGTATGCGTTCATCATTTGAATATATCTTTAATATTGCATTTAATAAATATTATAATTCACTACATGTATTGTTTGAATTTTTGATTTATACAAATCTCTATTAAATCGTAATAATGTAAATTTATTATCTTAGAGAAAAATATTCAAACAGATGATTTACTTATTATCAAAATTAAAAAACAATATGACAAATATGATTATACTGAATAGCCAATAAATAGAGTTCTGTAAAAATCTATGTCAATGCGAACATATATGACTTAAAGCCTTCTATGATAAAACAAAATCATAGAAGGCTTTAATTACGGCAAAAAAGGACGTTTACAAAGTTGGATAAATGAAATA
>JBASOB010000416.1:0-6431 GCA_049657865.1 Mobilitalea sp. | reverse complement strand
GTAAATCTACTGTGTATCCAGCAGTTTCTAAAGCTGTTTTCATATTAGAACCATCCTGATTCCAACGTTGTAAATCTTTCGTAGGCATTGCTACACCAATTTTCTTGGTATCGTCTTTTGTTGAAGCTTTGCTACATCCACCCATTAAAGATGCAACCATTACTACCATTAATAAAACACTGAGTAACTTTCTTTTCATAAATTAATCCTCCCAAATATTATTGTTTTTATTACTCCTTGATAATATCACAATAACAGTAGGACATATTTGTGATGAACTGTATATTTTAGGCTAATTTCTGTCATTTTTTTATTTTTTCGACATATCATACGTAATAATAGCAATAAATTGCTATTATTGCTGCAATTTATTGCTATTATATACAAATATTGGTTTGTTTTATTTTTATTTATCTGTTGACTCAGATATGTTTAAATACACTTCTTCTTTCTGTTGAAATCCTCCATCAATAATGACAGAGTCCATATTCTCTTTATTTACTGCAATTGGTTCTAATTTTATATAAGGCACTTCATGCGCACCGTCATTAATCGTTGCCGTTACATCGATTTCTTCGCCCTTAGCAAGTTTAACTGCATATTCTGCAGCACTCTTCGCTAATTTATCTACCGGCTTATATACGGTCATTGTCTGCGTTCCTTCCACAATCCTCTGGCAGGCTGCAAGATCAGCATCCTGTCCGGTAACGATTACTTCTCCCGCCATTCGATTTTCTGATAACGCACGTACGGCCTCACTTGCTAAATTATCATTACCGCAAAGTACTCCGTCAATATCCTCCGTGATATCAAGTGTCGCATTGATTGCATTATACGCTTCTTCCGCAAGCCAGTCCTTTGCATACACTGCATAAATGATATTAATATCGCTTGCTGCCATCCCATCCTTAAACCCTTGTTCCATCATTGTTACATTATGATCTGAAGTCGGTCCAAAAATTGTAACAATATTTCCACCTGCTTCCACCTCACTGATCAAGGTTTCTGCCATCAGTCTCCCTACTTCCTCATTGTCAAAAGAAATATATAGGTCAGCATTTGCATTTCGAACAAGACGATCATAGGATACTATAATGATTCCTGCTTCTTTTGCTTTCTTAAGCACCTCTCCGCAGGCTTCAGAATCAACTGCAATAATAACAATAACATCCATATTTTTCTCGATCAGATATTCTATCTGAGATATCTGTTCTTTCACATCACCATTTGCATTTTGAACATTAACCTCTGCACCAAGATCCTGTGCAGTTGATACAAATACATCCCTATCCCTTTGCCACCTCTCAATCACGAAGGAATCAAACGATAATCCAATCTGAATCTTCTTTTCTTCTACTCCGGTCTCTTTCTCCCCATTGTTCTGATTTCTGCATCCGGATAAGGCTAAAACCGCAATTAACAGAAATACCAATACACTTCTCTTTTTCATTAGCTTCTCTCCCTATATTCGGTAGGTGTAATACCGACCTGTTTTTTAAATATACGGCTGAAATAATTCGGATCACTATAACCTGTGTCTGCACAGATATTCTTGATACTGATGTCTCTGTTTTGTAATAACTTCTTTGCTTTTTCAATTCGTATATTGGTTAAATATTCTATGAAGTTTTCTCCCGTCTCCTCTTTAAATAACTTGCTGAAATAATAAGGACTGATATCTACAATTCGTGAGACATCATCTAGCGAGATATCTTTACTGAAATTTTCTTCCATGTAAATTTTTGATTTACTGATTATGCTGCTCGTCTGCTCCTCACGTTTTGTCGTGATATTCCTGCAGGCCTCCACCATTTTTTCTAAAAACCATTTACGCAACTGTTCAAATCCTTCTATTTGAATGATAGACATCAGATAGTCTTTTCGATATCTAAAAGAATAAGTCATACCGCCGCTCAGAAAGGCTTTTTGCTCCGCAAACAGAACCATTTCTAAAACCTTAAGTTTAATATCCATCATACAATCTGAATAATGCGATACCATCCAGTCAAAGTAATGATTCGCCTCTGATTTTGTTCCTTCCAGATTTCCCTTTTCAACCATGTCATATAATGCATTTTCAATATCAATCGGATAATCGTCTTCATATTCACATCCGATAGGAAGATCACCTACATGGGCTACTCTTCCTTTGCTATTATTGGTAGCCATAATTGCTTCTTTATAGGAGTCTCCCAGTTTATTGACTGAAGTAATAGAGCCTATTCCGACTTTAAACTGTACATCAATGCGTTTTGATAATTCACGAATTAATTTTCGCATTTTTTCAATAAGGTTAGAACGTTCATCATATTCTAGCTGTTGTTTTTGACTTGGAAGAAATATAACAATCTTATTTACCATGATCGGGCCAACCACGCACACGAATTCTTCTTTTAAGCTTTCCTTAATAACTGGATAGAAAGATTGCGCTTTCACACTGATACCTACCGGATTTGTAAGTATCCCTTCTTCGATAGAATCTCCGAATTCCATTACCATAATCATTCCGTGATCTTCCTTGATGCCAAGCAGATTTCGAAAGTTAGTTTCAACTTTACTAAATTCATCTCCGGAAAGAATCGCATAGATAAAATCACTTTCAATAATCGGTACGACAATCTCTAGCTTTTCCCTAATCATCAAATCATTGCTTCTCTTCTTGCGGTCTTCATCAATGATATCCATTGATTTCTGAATCACTTTAACAATAATACTGTGATTTACCGGTTTTGTTAAGTAATCAAGCACTCCAAGGTTGATTGCTTCCTTGGCATAATTGAATTTATCGTATGCAGTCATGATAATAAATATAACAGAATTATTGGTTTTTCTGATTTCTTTCATAGCATCAATTCCATTGATTCCAGGCATTTGAATATCCATGATAGCAATATCTGGCTGGAATTTTTCTGCTAATTCTATCACGCTTCTTCCTGTCATCGCATGTTCTACCACACAGGTATCTTTAAAATTCTTTTCTATTATAAACCGTAAGGAATCAATCACAATTCCTTCATCATCAGCCAACATTATTTTATACATCACTGTTCTCCTCTTGACATTAATAAAAGATTTATACTTCTTACTTATATATTGACCTTAATTAAAGATAAATCTTTCTTGCCTAAATATTTACATTTACTAATGATTTATCCTTCTTGCTTAAATATTTACATTAATTAATGATCTATCTTTCTTGCTTCTATGATATGCTTTTGTTTTGAGTCATCTCCGATCATCCTGGCAGTATTTTGAAAATACAGCCGCTAATCCAATCATATTATGCTATTACATCTCTATTAGATTCGGTGTTTTTCGGAATATGTATTGTAACTTTCGTTCCCTTATTTCGCCCTTCGCTCTCAATTTCAAAAATCCCATCCTGATCGAAATATAATCGCAATCGATTGATTACATTACCCAGACCAATACCATTGGAATCTTTCGAAATTGTTCTTTCTTTTAAGGCTGCCGGGTCTTCAATTTTTTGAGCCATAATTTTATCAATTGTACTTTGATCCATTCCCATCCCATTGTCGGTAATGGTTATATTAATGTAATCCTCATCCTGATCAACTTTCAGACGTATTTCTCCTTCGTATTCAATATCCCGAATACCATAATTAATGGCATTTTCAACTACCGGCTGTAAAATCATACTGGGGACTCTTATATTTACAATATTTTCATCAATATCCTTAAAGAAATGGATTCCATCCGAAAATCTTACATTTAAGATATAGACATAACAATCAACAAGTTTAATTTCATCCTGTATCGTAGAATCCTGGTCAAAGCTCTTCATATTAAAGCGGAAGAAATCTGCCATATTCTCGATAAAGACACACGTTTTGTCTGCGCCCTCCATCATTGCTAATTGAGCTCCGGCATTTAATGTATTAAATAGGAAGTGAGGGTTGATCTGCGCCTGCAGATATTTCAGCTGGGCATCTTTTAGATGATTTGTCATCATTAGGTCTTTTTCCATCATCTTGCTTTCCAATTCCATGCTTTCCTTCGTGGTTATAATATATTGATGGATGCTGGCAATCATATTATTAAAGGCTTGCGTTACAATTCCAACTTCATCGGAGGAGTTTACCTCCACGATATCCACTTCAAAGTTACCTCCTGCCACCTCATATGCAGCCTGAGTAAGATTCATAAGCGGTCCTGTTATACTTCTAGTCACTATTATGATTAATCCTATATTGAAAGTTGTAATGACAAGCAATACCGTTGTACTGATAATTTCCAAGTACCTAAGAGATAAGATCAAGAGTTCATAGTTATCAGAATTCGATTTAAACTGCTCGTTATTTAGACTATTGATATAAGTACTGATATATTCATATATAATCGTTGCCTCATCATAATTGACTTTGTATTTTTCAATATTACGTCCACGTTTGGCATCTACTGCCTTATCGACGATTTCAAGATAGGTTTCGGACATATTTTTTATATTCTTCTGCATAAGAATCATATCATTATCAATGATATCTCCATTTAACTCATTGATTAAATTTCGATAGTTCTGCTCACTTCGATAATAATTCTCCAAAGAATCCGAACTTTTTGTATTCAAATATTCATATTCATATTCCTGTACATCGGTTAGATCCTCGAGAAGTTCATTTAAACTTACGTTGCTTCGATATACTTCATCAATTGTCCCAATTGACTTGTTGATGTTATAATACATAAACATATTAGCTAAGAACACTACAATAGAAGATAATGCAAACACCATTACCAGCCTTCTACGTATTGATCCCTTTTTTTTCTTTGATTTCATGGTTATTCCCCGCTCTATACAATTACTTTAAGTTTCCGTTCCTACCTATGCTTCTATTATTTCAAATCAGATCGATGCCTCTGTCTGAATTCTTACTTTGCTACTATTTATTCTTCTTCTATTACTTCTTCTATTACTTCTTACTCTACTTCGTCTATACTTCTGTTACTTCTATTATTTCTATTACTTCTATTATTTCTATTACTCATTTATTCTACTTCTTCGATTACTTCGTCAACAATATAATCAGCTACATTATCCTTATCAATCACACTGATATCAACAGAATAATAATCACTGACACGGCTAGTTTCACGGAATTCCGTTAACGCTTCTACACAATATGCTCCCATTTGTCTGGCATCAATCGTCATTGTCGAGTGAACAATATTTTTCTGTATTGCGCGTAAAATAATATCCGAATCATAGTATCCAATGATATCAATTTCACCAACTTTATTATAATCCACTACAGCCTGACGTGCACATATCGTATCTACTGCTGTGAGACAAACAAGAACATCCGGTGGGTCTGTCTTATCCATTATAATATTACGGATATCTTCCTCCGAACTAAAGGTGCTCTGTGTATTAACAATCGTAGATTCTATATCTGCTCTTCTGCTTCCTACCGATTCAATGATACTGGAATAAATGACAGTCTGAGCGTTATCTGCTGTATCCGAGCTGTCTGCATTTAATAGCACCATAATTTTTCTTTTTCCATCATCAATCATTTTTAATACTTCTTTACTGTATGCCTGTCCCTGATTATAGGTGTTAATGCCAACAAAGCTCTTGCGCTTACTATTCGGTTCATCCTTCATAACTGTGATTACAGGAATACCTGCATCAGAAGCTTCATTAATTAATTCCACAATGTCAGCATCTCCATTCGGTTCGAGAATAATTCCGTCAACTTTTGACGTGATTGCAATCTTCATTAGATCATATAAGGTATAGTCAATCGACAGATTACTTCCTATCTTTTCCACATATATGTTCTGTTCTTTGCCTTTCTCTAATGCACCCTGATAAATAGCTTCCCAAAAATCTACATCAGCCTCTTCTGATATAATCGCATAATGATATTCATATTTCTGGTAATCAGCAGTGTCCGTGATTCCAAGTTCGGAAATCCGATATTTGTAATAAGACATTCCGATTAAAATAATAATAATTCCAACTGCAACACTGCTAAGGGTAGCCGCAGATATCACTCTATTCTTTTTTAGTTTATTCATCTTTTTTGCCATATAATCAACCTCTTTATTTCAAATATATTAAGAAACAGATAATATTCTCTTTCTGTTGATGTCAATAAGAGAAATAAAGCTATATTATTCCTTCTCACACCATGAACAGTATAGCATTATCTTGATATTCTGTCTAATAGTTCCACACAAAAGAGGTATATTGTTTCATTACATTAAAAATTTTTATGATTATTGAAAAAGGACTTTACATTTCTTATTTGCCGTGCTATACTTTCCTTAGTATTTTAATTGTCATGTATGATCTCACATATTTTTGTAAGTCATTACACGTTAATGACCTACAAAAATATGTGATTTTTTATTTAGTAATAAAATACAATAATATTATTTAGGAGGTATCTTTCATGAACAAAGGT
>JBASOB010000415.1:0-3254 GCA_049657865.1 Mobilitalea sp. | reverse complement strand
CCCCAACCATATGCTGATCTTCGAAGCCAACTGATTACATGTCACCACACATAATCAGGCTCCGGCTTTTCCTTCTACAAACCAGAGATTGTTATCCTCGTAAAAAAGATAACTTTCTCTTCCATCTACAACACATGTATATCTCATTCCCACACCACCTGCCTTCATGCTGGCAGCCCTACGAATATCTTTTACATGCTGTATCTCATATACTCTGCCATCTTTCCAAATAAAACTCTTCGGTGTTAATACACCTTCTTTGGAAAATTGGGCAGTCACATCCACATATACCTTTACACACTCCAAACTATAACCACCTCCTCACACTACTTCAATTGCTCTTGGACTTCCTTCTACTCTGCGGATATATCCCCTTTCTTCCAACTGCTTTAGATAATGATGTGCACTGGATGATGAAGCAAGTCCTGCCATTTCAGCTATCTCTCTGACAGTTGGTGGAAATCCATGTTCTTTTAAAAAATCACATATATAGTCATAAATTTTATTCTGTCTTTCGTTTAAATCGTATCTCATATAAACCATGTTCTTATGCCTCCTTTTACCCGAAATATCCAACTGGATGAGTGGTGTGTTCCTCTTTCGCATTCACCGATGAGAGAATCTTATCTCGGTACATAAGTCCTCTTTGAACGCTATAAAATCCAAATCTTCGTCTAATGGTATCCACAGCATCATCCAATTTCATTTGTTTTTCTCTTTGTTCTACACTAGAGAACAAATCAATCTGTTCCCAGTAATTATCGCCTACAAGATCTGCGCCTCGGACTCCTATACTTCTGATTGGCTTGCGCCAGTCATAGTTCTCTTTAAATATCCGATATGCTTCTGCTGCAATCTCACCAGTAATATTAGTAGCATGGTCAATCTTATGCTGTCTAGTAAATGAATATAGCTCATTATCTCTGACACTTATTTCCACCACTCTACACTTAAACCCATTATCTCGAAGCCTTGCAGCAACACTCTCCGCAAGAATATAAAGAACAACTTTTACATCTTCATTATTCTCCAGATCTCTAGGTGTCGTAGTGCTGTTTCCAATAGATTTAATTGGTGTATGTGTATGTTCCCTTTTAACCGGTGAATCATCATAGCCATTAGCAAATGCCCACAGGATACCTCCCATCTTGCCAAGCTGTGACACTAACAGACGTTCATCTGTTCTTGCCAGATCTCCAATTGTCTTGATTCCAAACCTTGCTAACTTCTGACTGGTACTCCGCCCTATATATAAAAGATCCGATGCCGGAAGTGCCCAAGCTTTGTTCTTGAATTCATCCTCGTACATGGTTGTAATAGCATCTGGCTTCTTATAATCAGAACCAAGTTTTGCAAAAATCTTATTGAAGGATACCCCAATACTAACGGTTATGCCCAATTCTAATTTCATACGATTACTAATTTCTTTCGCAATCTTATAACCATCACCTTTTAATGTACTACTGGCAGTTACATCCAACCAGGATTCATCAACTCCATATGGCTCTTGAAGATCAGTGTATTCCCCATATATTTCATGCGCCATTCGGGAAAACCGCAAATACAAATCCATTCTTGGTGAAACAAAGTTGAGTTGTGGGCAAACCTGCTTTGCCTGCCAGAGTGCCATACCTGTTTTTACACCGTGTTTCTTGGCTAGATAATCAGCGGTTAAGACAATACCATGTCTTGCTTCGGGGTCTCCGCCTACTGCCAAAGGCTTTCCATTCAGCTCTGGATGATGCAGATGTTCTATTGCTGCATAACATGCATTCATATCTGAATGCAATATAACTCGATTGCCCATTACTCATCACCTCATTTCTTGTCAGAAGTTATATTTTGTATAATCAGAACTTTCTATTGACAAATCGGAAGTTATACTTTATGATTAATCAGAAGTTATCTAATAAACATGATTATATCATTTTAAAGAAGTTTGTCAATAGTTAATCGGAAGTTATAGAAAAATAAATTTTTCTTCCTAGAAAGAAGGTATCAAACATGACTTTTGGTGAAAAAGTAAAAGAAGCAAGATTATTGAAGAATTTATCGCAGACGGAACTTGCTGCAATAACTGGAATTTCAGAACGTTCTCTTTACACCTACGAACAGCTAAATACACTCCCAAGAAAGAGCAATATTAAGAAGTTAGCGGATGCATTTAATGTATCTGTATCTTATCTGGTGGATGATGACGAAGCTGATAGGCAGAAGAATATTGAGAATGAAGACTTTATTGATGATGTAAAAAATAAATTTGGATATAAAGGAACGAAAGAAGCCCATGAAGTTTTAGACCGTGCCGGTGCTTTATTTGCAGGTGGAGATTTAGATGATGATGCCAAAGAAATATTTATGCAGTCTTTAATGCAAGTGTATATTTCATCGAAGAAAGAAGCATCTGAGAAATTCTCTAGAAAGAAAAAAACGAAGCCGTCAATTGACGAGTCCGTTTTATAGTACAGTATTTTATTGTATACTCATAGTGAGTTGAACCTTATTAGCCTTTATGGCTAAAATCTCTACTGAAATTCAAATTATATAAAAGGAAGTGACCCGAATGACGATTGATTATGTTGTCAATCAGGTGGAAGCTTTGGTAAAAAAAGTCGGAAGTCGAGATCCATATATTATCTGCAATACTTTGGATTATAAACTACACTATTTGGACTTGAAACAGCGATTAAAGGCTTATTATTTTTACCAGTCACGCATCAATAACATTATTATTGATGAAAATGTAATGGGATTATTCCGTCCTATCCTCATCGCTCATGAATTAGGTCACGGTGTATTACATAGGGAAATTGCAATGATGTCTGGCTTTCAGGAACTAGAAGTTCTTGAAAAACGTTCTGATAAACCAATGGAATATGAAGCCAATCTTTTTGCAGCTGAGCTTTTACTTGAAGACGAAACCGTATTAAAACTCTTAAATGAATATACCTTTTTTGAAACTGCAAGTATGCTCAATGTACCTGCTGCTCTTTTGGATTTCAAATTTGCCATATTGAAGACAAAAGGTTATAGCATCAATTCTATGCAGACTGTAAAGTCCTGCTTTCTCAAAGAGGATGTGGGTGCATATGACGTTGATAATGATCATGTTTGCTAATATAATTTAATGTTAACTTCCCGAAAAAATTAACTCTCTATCCTATTTTCATTCTTTATTTTCATGTTTTTCACCCATATAGGCAAGGATTTCATCCAAACTTTTATCGCTGTTTACAAATGCAGTTAGCAGCTCC
>JBASOB010000414.1:0-1799 GCA_049657865.1 Mobilitalea sp. | reverse complement strand
CTAGCCTTCTATACAGCAGAAGATTATGTGAAAGTATGTGATTTATGTGCTGAAATTCTTCACTACGAAGGAGCAGGGCATACCTTCTGTATTCATTCTAATAATGAGAGCATCATCGACTATTTTGCAAGGCGAATCCCTGCATCAAGAATTGTAGTAAATACACAGGGTGCACTTGGCGGAATCGGAGGTACTACGGGACTAATGCCTGCACTGACGTTAGGCTGCGGTGCGATTGGCGGAAGTGCAACCTCTGAAAATGTTGGTCCGATGAATCTGCTGGATATTAAACGCGTTGCTTATGGTATCCGCCGAATGGAGGATATCAGGAGAGAAGTTTCCGAGGATGAAGCCGGTATGTGTTTTGCGTCAGACATCAATTCCGTTAGGATCGAAGAAATCGTGCAAAAAATAATCAAGCGGTTACAAACCGCATAAATAAAAGGAGGATAATATTATGGCAACAATGCAAGCATTAGGAATGATAGAAACAAAAGGGTTAGTAGCATCCATTGAGGCTGCGGATGCAATGGTTAAGGCTGCAAACGTCACCTTGATTGGTAAGGTTCATGTAGGTGGCGGACTTGTTACGGTAATGGTACGCGGTGATGTAGGAGCTGTCAAAGCAGCAGTTGATGCTGGTGCAGCAGCAGCAGAAAGAGTTGGAGAAGTTATTTCCATCCATGTAATTCCAAGACCTCATGACGAAGTGGAATCCATACTTCCTAAACTAGGACAATAGTAATATTCCTTCCTGCGGCTTAGGCCGCAGGAATTCAAGGAGGTGATTTGGTTGAAGGTGATTACAGAAGCTATTATTAGGAATGAGTTGAAAACAGCGGTTCCTGAGATATATTATATAGAAAAGGGAAAACTGCTATCTCCGGCAGCAAGACAATATCTGCAGCAACGTCAAATAAAGGTTGCAAATGCCTGTAAGGATGAGGCTGCAAAAGCTGTAGTCAAAGAATCAGAGTTACCGATAGAACAACCAGAAAAGCCAAGTGTCTCAGGTGCAAAATTTGTTGATTATGAAACAGGTGCCTATTATACGGAGAAACCAGAACATATGACGCATCTATACGGGAATGTGCTGGTAGCGAAGAATCATCCAAGAATTCTATTTCGAGGTAAAATAGACAGTCTTCATGCATTAATCGTTCTGGATCAGTCCATAATCGATGAGAAGGAAGCGAATAAGAAGGTAATCACGGATTTATCAGAAATACTTGATATCCTAAGAAAAATTATGCGCTGCGATGTGATGGATGAAGAGTTGAAGGTTGATAAGATTCTCGGTTTCACACATGCAGAGCTTAGGGAACGATCTCACAATCCAATGAAATATTATCAGGTGAAACAGATGGTATTGCCTGAGTATTCTATGGGAAGGACCTTCGTACTGCTGAACCAGATCAGGACAGCGATAAGGGAGGCAGAGGTTGCTGCACTGGAAGCTTTTCGTATAGGAACGAAATGTACCAAATTAGATATTATCGAAGAGCTGAACCGACTGTCAAGTTCGCTCCATATCATGATGTGTATGTATCTGGCCGGCCAATATGCATAAAGGAGGAAAATCAGATGGAGCAATTAATAGATGCCGTCATAAATAATCTCTCCAAAGCAGGATTGGTTCAGGTTGAGGTATCGGCCAGGCATGTGCATTTATCACAGGCTGATTTGGAAATATTGTTCGGTGCAGGCAGCGTAATGACGCCGAAGAGGGAATTGTCTCAGTGGGGACAGTTTCTTGCAGAAGAAAGGATAGATCTGATTGGTAAGAGAGGAAGCAAGAG
>JBASOB010000413.1:0-5503 GCA_049657865.1 Mobilitalea sp. | reverse complement strand
AATTGCTTTGGCAGTTACTTACCCCTCGACTTCGCTCTTCTGAGTATTCCCAAACAGGCTGTCCTGCTCAAATAGTATTTTGGGTGCGGTGTTTCCTCCAAAATCTGCGACAAGAAAGATTCTTTTGCGTCGTTGGGCGACACCCCAGTACTGAGCATCGAGAACTCTCCAAGCAACGGAGAATTGATCTCCCAGAATGCACCCAGCAGATTTCCATACCCCTCCCGGAGGTCGAGGTATAGATACGGTGTTGTCAGCAATTCTTGTGGTTTCTTCAAGCACTGCCTTGAAATCTTCTCCTTCTGCGGAGGAGAATGCTCCGGGGACATTTTCCCAAACGAAGAATCGAGGTCGCACAAGGTCATTTGTCTTACCTCGTTTTCCATCTTCCTTCCTCATTTCTTTTGTTATTCTTATCTGTTCCATAAAGAGTCCTGACCGCTCACCGGCCAGTCCTGCCCTTTGCCCTGCAACCGATAAATCCTGACAGGGGGATCCACCACAAATGATATCCACCACCGGAAGTTTATCTCCGCCAAGCTTTGTGATATCTCCTACATGGAGCATTTCAGGAAATCTTATTTTTGTGACTTCAATAGGAAAGTTCTCAATTTCGCTGGCCCACAAAGGAACAATTTCATTGTGGATTGCTGCAAGCGGAAAACCACCAATCCCATCAAAAAGGCTTCCCATGGTCATCATATCAAAACATCTCCATACACAGTTCATTCTCTTCCTGTATCATATCTATGCTTAGAATTCTTTTCAAAAGAATGTCATGCTGCCTTGCAAACTCAATTTCTTCAAACATCCCGTGAGAAAACCTGTCTCCGAATGCCCAAAGCTCATCACATGTTAAAAGGAGCTGTTTCGCTATTTCCATACCCAACTTTCGCTCTTTCGAATTAAAATCATCCAGTACTTGCGGATATAAAAGATGTGGACAAAAAAAGGCATTGCCCGTAGTAATCACATATTGGCACGCCTGCTTTGCAAATTCTATGTTCTTTTTAACATCCCCTGCATAAGGAGATGAAACAAATATTATCTTCATAAGCCCTCCTTTTTCTGCTTATTTTGGTACTGCCTGTACAATGGTTTTTGTGGTATTTACAGCTGCCTGAGCCGTATAAACTGCACTCATTACGTTTGCTTTTGTGGAAGTATCAAGTCCGAATGCTCCTGCAATCCTTGGTACTTCTCCTGCAGACAGCATGAGTCCCAGACCAAGCAAGGCGTGATCTTTTACTACCATTAAACCTGCAGTCAATATAGTTGCTTGTAAAAATGTTGTAAGGCATAGTCCGATAATCTGTTTTATCCATTGAATAAAACCATCGATATACCCTCTTGGAACGGAGAACATATAAAGGCTACCTACTGCAATCTGAATAAGCAATATTCCTCCTCTTTTTAGATTGGCAAAGAATACTTTTATAACCGCATATCCCATAAGGATAATAATAAAGAGAGCCATAATCGGACTGGTTATCGTTGATATCCCGCCGAACACACCAGAACTTCCGATACTGGAAACATCACCGATGTTTCCTAATTCCTCAATAATTCCGTTCGCCAAATCACTGATGCCATTGCTGTAACCTGTTATTCCGCCTGTCAGACTTGCCTGCAAATTCACAGACAGTTTATATAATTCAATCGGAGCAGTTGTAAACAGACTGACTGCCATAAAGCCTTTAATCGCGTTCAAGGCCGCATCTTTGATACTTCCCCTGCCATATTGATATTCGATTCCGGTTTCAAAGCAGGATACGACAAGACCTGTCCCATACAAGGCCCAAGCCAGATAAGAAAAAAACAATACGATGCTTTGTACCCATGGCATATCAAACAGTTCCACACCCATATTCCCCATTTGAGCAAAGAAATCTGCAAGGAAACCCACAAGATGACCATAGAACCAGTCAATAATTTGGTCCATCACATCGCCCATTACAAAATCCCATATAAACAATTGACAGTTACCTCCTTTCCTACCAATTGGAAAGGCATACCGTTTTTACACGATATGCCTCTCTTAGTTACATCTGTTGCTTCATGGAATAACCGCTTTTCATTTCCTGTGTCTGCTCCTTGAATAGCTCTGCATAATCACAAATTGAATCGGCTATTTCTTTATAATTTGTCGGTGTCGGCTGATAGGCATACCACTCTGCTTTTCCGCTATAAATCCAAATATGAGGATTCATTCCCTCACTTAAATTCGGATGGTTTAGTTTCTTCTTGCCCCAGAAATCCGTGAATTTCAGAGTAATAGAATCAATTTCCCCATCCGTCTTATCAAGCACTGTTGCCCGGATACCTTCATATTTCTGATAAGTACCGAGTGTGACAAATTCAAGTTTCATTCTTGTTTTCTCCCCGAGGGTCCCATAACACACATTTCCGATGAATTTTACATCATCGAAAACATTGTCTTTAACAAAAAAATTTCTTAACTCCTGTTCGAAAAAATTCATACTTCGCGCCTCCTACATCCCAAGAATTTTCCAGATATACGTTGGCGCAGTCAGGGTAAATACCAGACATGCGAACAATATAGCTGGAGCTGCCCATTCGAATTGTCCATGTTTTCGGTAATCAAAGTATGCCGTTCCAATTTTTGCAAAGAAAAAGACCGCTAGAACAAGGTCAATTGCCGGAAATACTACCTTATTCACCACGGTTTTAATCTGACTGGATGCATCTGTCCATGTTCCCTCGATAGCTCCAGCTACATCTCCGGTTCCGGCTGCAAATGCTGTAGTACTAAATAGCAACGTTAACAGCAGTGCTAAGCATAAAGTCACTGCAAATTTCTTATGTTTTCTCATCAAATCATTCCACCTTTCGTTATAATTCAGTTTGTAATTCATTTTCTACACCTATCGATTAAGGGGTGCAATATGCCAGTCATCCCATAAATTTCCCTTGATTGTCAGGGAATCTGTCAGGTTCAAGGACAACATCCCAACAGGTGTCCATGCATCAATCACCCATGTAGTTACTGTATAAGCTCCATCGGGCATCCAGATTGGCGTGAAGTGAGTTCGATTATTATAGGTACTGTATTGGTTCTTTTTTAATTCAAATTTTGCTGTAGACCCCCCTTGTATTTGTTCAAGAAGTCTCCAATAAGCCTTGTATTGAAATTCCGGAAAATACGAGACAGCATTCTGTGGATATGTGATGGCAGTACTTTGATTACTGCTAACCGTTGCCATCACGCTTTCATTGATACCATAACCACTTTTCATCGTTCTGCCATCTGCCGTTGGATCGTTGCTATCACATTGGATGCTCATGTTGGAAGAAAAAGTGGCATAATAACGGTCAAGATTATATTCCCACCATCCACGATCGATCCAATTTGCGACCCACGTACTACTTGTATGTGTCTTTCCTTTACTATCCGTCCAGGAATAACTGCTCCAATGCCCTTCATCCACCCAGTTTTCCTGCCACCAAGGTCTCCAGACACTCCAGTCTGCTCTTGTTTTTTCTGTTCTTCCCGGAATTGACGCATACGAAAACGAATCATTTCTATCGTCTGCTACCGGATTTGGAGGCGGATTTTTATCAAGATCAACAATCTTAACATGAATCGTTGACTTGGATGTACTGCCGGGACCACTCACAGTTACTTGGATAGTCATACTTTGTTTAGTTGCCGGAGTATGCCATTTTACCCAAACAAGTTGCGAATCTCCGTTGGGATAGAACACATTTCCAACATTGTAGGTTGTTCCAGCGATATTGAAACTGACACGGGTTGGATTATCAGGATCCGACTGTCCTCCGCTTACTGTTACTACTGTGATTACGTCAGTATTTACTCTGTACTCATAGTCATTGGTAGTCACAACAGGTGCCTCAGCAGGTTCCTCATTGAAACGGACAATACCCAATCCCAAAGATGATTTAATGTCTGAATCAGAAGCTGGTGTAGTCGTGCTGCCGCTCCACGCAGGATATCCCAAGTCTCCCAATTCTAAAAACATGGCAAGTGGTAGATTTTTATGTGTTAACGAGACCATTCTTCTGCGAAGCAATCCGTTTACTTGTTCATCATACATGGCAGCTTCAGTGGCGGTAGTTGCAATCATGACTCCCTCAAATTTGTAATATGCAATCGGTTCAAGGAGTAATTTATAATCTCCGCTAGTCAGAATGTCAAAATCCATTCCCGTTTGTGTTGCTATGGATCGAATTACTTGCTCATCTGTAAAATAGCTTTTTATAGCTTCAATATTGTTTTTACCACTGGTACTTATTATTTTAGGTATTGTTTGCTTTGGCTTCACGCACTTATAACCACCTTTGATGGGCGACAAACTTGTTCCATTACTATATTGGATTTTACTTACTTTCCCAAAATTATAGATGGAGGAACTGGGTGGTTTATTTGTAACATCAATGGGTGCAGTAACTACAGCATGGTCACTGGCTCTGACCACGGTAACGCGCACCCCTTCATTACTTGACGACCATGTATTATTGCTTGTCCCTTGTCCCATCCCACCTCCGCCGGAATCAATATTTCCATCTCCTACGGCAAACACAGTTGCTGGGATCATTAAGTTGAACACCATAGCAACAATCAAAACGATTTTTATTATCTTACGCATTTGCTCTCCTCTCTGCAAAGAAAAAAGCACCACATCTCTGCAGCGCTCCTTACTTACTTTCTACTATTCGTTTTAATCCATATTTCCAATTTTATTTCCGTTTTCATACATATCGTCTGCTTCGACTACTTGATTTGAACCACCATCCGGTACGCTGTCAAAACCGGGTAACCCACCGGACGTGTTCTGTTCCGTAGTAGTTTCTGTTTTCTCTGGTTTTGGTGTTGCTGTCGGTGTTGTATCATCTTCTACCGTTGGTGATTCTACTTTTTCTCCATTTGGTTTTTGTGTCGGATCCGTGAGCTGCTCTTCTGTGTAAGTCGGTTTTTCCGGTACATCTCCCTGTATCTTCTGATCCGTTCCAGCATCAACGGCTCCACTATCCTTTTGGGGTTCTTTTGTGACTTCGATTGGTGCTACTGTGACCGCTTCTTCCTTTTCTGATGTTTCTTCATCATTTTGGTTATCTACCACAACATCGCTGATTTCGGCACTCTGTGCTGGAATAACCACCTCGTCAGTAGGTGCTTTCGTAAGCCTTACTCCTATCATTACAATGAGTGCTACACTCATCACCATTCCTCCAGCCACAATCAGACGTTTCTTTGTTTTATCATTCATATTTTTCATAAGCATTTGCCTCGTATAATATGTTTATCACCAAGAATTCTCCTTGGTATAAACATATTATTTTTTTCCTTTCTTTTATAGTTATCTTTCTTAGTTACATCAGATTATCTCAATGGTAGAATATCAAAAGAGATATTTACCGGAAGGAGCTGCTTATTTACCTTGCAACCCATTTTGGTGATTGCTAATGGAGCTTTCAGCCCGACTTAAATTACTATGCTGCTAACACAGATGTTGCGTCCTGA
>JBASOB010000412.1:0-5333 GCA_049657865.1 Mobilitalea sp. | reverse complement strand
CCATATACCAGCTTTATCTCTCCTACCGTTCCACCCTTTAGCTGTTCTGTTTCAAAGCTTGCCTCTTTAATATCCTGGTCCAGCGCTATCCTTAATACCTTTATTAAGATTTCTGATGCAATACTGTCCTTCCTTATCACGATTGCACTTTCCTTCCCATGTGATTCTTCCTCATATTTTGTATAACATGTTCTTTATTTAATGCATCCTTAATAGATAAGAGTCTCGGTCTAGTATATCATGTATTATTTTTTCTCACAATAATTTATATCTTTCATTTCCAATACTTGAATTCACCATAATGCTATTCACCTTTCAAGCTATAACTTGACTGATAATGTTCGCCTATAAGCTAAAAAGGGACTCTTTTCAAAAGTTTTGCTTTTGAAAAGAGTCCTGAACCGCACCCCAAATCCAGAAGGGTATCTTTTTCCGTTACCGGAATGACATTCGTATTTTTTACATAAAAAGCTCTTCCTCCTAAAAAATTCCGCCATTCTCCATATCAATTTTATTTACAAAATCCATGTGGTATAATTTTTCCCAATGGTTTACATTTAATGTCCCCTTTGTAAGACGAACTGCTAAAAAGCAACAATTCTCATCCTGCTCATTGTTCGCCATATCATACCAGGCTGAAAATGCCGTACGAAGTTTACTTCTTATCTCAGCGTTCTTAGGATCCAACACCCAGCCCAGATTCTCACCCACTCCACTGGCGGTAAACATCTCTAAACAACCCGATATTGAAACCTCCTGATTTTGTGCTATTTGAAGCATTTTATTCGATTTTGCATTAGAGACAACATAGAATGTTGCATCTTCGTAATATGCATCCACGCTACGAACAACAGGACGAGGTTTTCCATTCACACTCAACTCTCTAGCAATCGTACCAAGTGACATTACATTGTCTTTACCGTTACCAAACTGCTCTTCAATTAGTTTTAATCCTTCTTCATAGATGCTCATAATCTAACTCCTCCCAACTTTTGACTTATGGCTATAATAGTTTAATTCTACTCCCATTTCATACCAAAAAGCAATCATAGAATTAGGATTAGTTTCTGCAAATGAAAACAGAAAGCTATAATTATTCGTCTGTCCGTCAATATCATTTGCAGGTACGTACATCTTAAGGTCAAATAACGATTCCGTCGCAATGATCGATCTCGTGCTGAATAATCTGTGCAGTCCACCCTGTAAATGTCTGTCTCTGCTTCTTAAAATTTCGGTCCAGATAATCCACTTCAATCGATTTATACCGAGTCGTCTTTCTCACACCTACGAGTGACAGACAACCTTCCTCCGTTTCATAGGGTTTTGCTTTCTTAATAATTACCGGATTAATCATTGGAACACCAATCATCCCCACGCTGTACACGATGATTCGCTTCTTTATTCCTATCATATTGGCTGCCAGACCGACACAATGCTCTGCATTTGCCTTAAGAGTATCTAACAAATCATCAATAACTACTGCATCCTCCTGTGTTGCCGGTTCCGATTTCTGTCCCAGAAATAATGTGTCTTTAACAATTGCTCTTTCCATATCCTGCTCCTATTCCACATATTTCCTTCAACATAATAATCATCTTCTTTTCATGGTTTTGATATGCTTTTTGTAGTATATTTTTGATAGAATTTCAATAGTTCTACTAGAAGATAACTTTCATCATATTGAACGGATTGCACTCCACAAAACTTAAAACTTGCAAACTCAGATTCGTAGGCCATAATTGCATCATAGTCATTCGATAACCAACCTAGTTTATTCTTCTTACACATTTCCAGAAAATCCTCATAATAGGAAAGTGCTGACTCCAAATCAGTTCCACTATTGAAATTAGCAGCTTCACAACGTACGAGTGAGTTGGGTGCAAACTCGGCAATTACATCCCCCCATTGATTGATTGTTTCTTTGTTAGCTTGCGCTATAACTGCATTCGACGTGAACGAGATATCGGAATGAATCGTTATTTTATCTCCAGAATAATCGTTGTTTGGACTAATCATGATATTAGAAGTCGATTTCAGCTTAGGACTAATTGCAGACAAAGTTTCCTCTTTCCCTTCCAAAAATAAATCATAGGAAGAAGTGTTCCACCAACGTTTTACTTCATATTTTTTTGGCAAGGTAACATCTATCCCACTCCACTCCCAGTAATCTCCAGAATATTCTATCTTTAGATCATCTATTTCCTCTGTAAGTGTAATACTGATACATTTATCGCTTTTTGCATATGGATAGTATCTTGAAAGTGGACTATCTGTCTTATAATTCTTCGTAGACAGCTGTTCTGAATAAAGTTCTTTTCCATTTCCAGTCACTTTAAAGGTTCCCTCACCCTCTACTTTGGAAAGATATAGCTTAAGTGTTGTACCTTTCACTAAATCTCCATCAAATTCCATGAACTCCTTTTGTTTAAAACAATATTTTGCGGCATATATAGTTGTAGGATATCCTGGCTTAAACATAGAGTGGTTATTGTTATCGATGTGTTCCCCCTCAACCGCTGTCATCTCCGCATAGACATAAGGCATTTCACAAAAATTAGTAATCATTTGGACATTATAATATTTTCCCTGAATTGCATCTTGAATTTCCTGTGAATCTTGAACCATAAAATCCGAACTACTATTTGCTGTAGGTTCATAAATGACGAGCCTATCATTTCCATACTTCTTAATTGTACTGACTAGCTTTTCATAAACGACAGCTACCTGTTCTGGTGTATAAGGTTCTACTGGCAGTCCGGTGCTTAAATTGTAATTCTGTACTTCCCATAAAGGACAAAAGGACAGAACAGAGCTTGGTATATTCTGATACCTCTTTGCGAGTAATTCCCAAACCGCATAGGCTTCTTTTTGTCGATCCTCATTCGTAAACAGATCAAACTCACCTGTTGATGTATAGGTATTAAAATCATTATTTGGCCATCTTCCAGGCATTGAAAATGTCACAAGATTCAAATGAATATTATATTTTATGGCTGACGCAACAAGTCGATCTAATTTCTTTAATTGAGTTTGATCTACCTTGGTTACCCTTTTATCAAATAAGGATTGGTATGTAATCATATATCTAACAACAGAAAAGCCCCATTCTGACATATGTTTCGCATCAATATCGAATTGATTGGCATCAATCTTACGATTTTCATAGGAATGACCATTCAAAACAAAACCACACCAATCTGAAACATCTCCATTCTTTATATTATTCATATTCTCTGCCTGCTCTAAAAGCTCTGTCGTAATGATGGATTTATCATAACTCAGCACTTGTTGATCAGAAAGTGAAATATATTGGTCTTCTGTTTCCTTCTTTTCTACTGAATCCAGCAATCTAGAGAGTGCGTTTAACGCATCAGAATAAGTCATAATCGAACTCATATGCATGTTTTTATTTATTGCATCATAATCAAAAAGTGTTTGATTGTTTAATAATGAACTACGCCCAAAGCTATAACGATATGCCACTGCTACTACATTCCATCCATCGTATACATATTTCGTTTCCTTAAAACCTCCCAAATCATATGGATATGAATTCTTCAAATATTGAAAAAGATTACTTGTTTCTTGCAGCTGATCAATTTCATCCCAGCATTTTTCGCCTATTTCATCATTTATTTTAGACCAGTTTATATTAAATTCACTATAATCAGAGCCAATGGTAACTGCTGCATAAAGAATAGCCATCATACCTTCGACTCTTGTCATCTTTCGACTTGATTTTCTGGCTTCCTTTAGCATGCTATTCCATTTTTTATACTTTTTTGAATCAGCGATTTTTATTGTTTTATCCAATAGCTTAAAAAATTCTTTGTAAGTAATTTGCTTTTCTGACGGTGTACCAAGTGCATAATATTTAATTCTATTTTCATCGGAGAATTTATTATCATTCTTTGTCCAGATATAAGATGCCTTCATAACATTATCATATTCATAAGAGGCAACCTTACACTGCTTCGCAAGGCCGGATAAGCTTGCATATGTCTTTCCATTTATCATTACAGTAACGGACGGCTTCTTTCCCAGAAGTGTTTTTGCCACAGTACTTGTAACATAAACTTCATTTTTTTGAGTAATATATGCCTTTGTCTGGTATACGGTGCCATCTACCGTAATGCGATACTCATCATATGTAGCGTATGTACTATCACTATTCTTAGTTTTTGCATCTACTGTCCTCGTATTAGAAGCATACAAAAACACAAGTACTATTACTAATGCAAATGCAATAATTCGATTCATCTTATTTCTTTGCTTCATGTCCATACCTCCGCTTTAGAAATCTCACTATTATATCTCATGATAGATACCTTAATCAAAATAAAGCTTTCCTAAGATGTCTTGAATTTCCCATTATTGCTATTACATGTACTCCCGCATCCTTTATTACATTAATTCTTAGCGGAATATTATATCGTTCTGGCAAGTATAGTTTACCATATTTCGACAGTATAACAAGCTGTATTTGGAAACAATGCATGTTACAGAATTCTCACATGAATTCATCACAATTATATGTTTTAGTGGGACTGCCTAACGCTAACCCCGTTTTAATACAACAATTTATTGCCTAATAAACAAAGATATTATCTTATATCACTATCAATCCAGATACGATACTCATCAAGACGAAGTGCCAAATCCATATGAATAGCAACTATAATTTCATGGTTCCCTTCGTAAATCACATTGCTGTCTTATCCAATCTCATTTGCTTCCTCCGGTGTGATTTCACGGCTTGAAGATTGGCGGATCTGATAAGCGATGATATCTCCCTTGGGCTTTCTCCCGGTTAATCTGAAGTTTCCTACCTCTGGTTGCACTTGTTTTATTATATGTCTTTTTGCTGACAAAAAAAGAATCCCCTGTTTCCAAGCGATTCTTTTAAATATGCTTTATTATTTGGTCGTAAATCTGTCGTAAGTTGGTCGTAAATATATGTATCTCGAACAAAGCCGTTATTTTTTCGACCAGCCCATTGCATTTATTCTTCATCATCCCGCGTTTCGGTGCAGATGTCATCAAGCCATATCATAAGACATCTCCACCAACTTATTGATTCTTTTGCTTTTTGCACTGTTATGGGTACTATTTTTTAGTAAATGTATGTATTATTATATTTTTTACATGCATTTACTCTATTAATAAATGAATGCTTTTTTATCCCACAAACTGTGGCTGCGGCATGTCATGATTTATTTTTAGTAGTGGACTGTATTATACGTTCGGATGAGTTGATAAATCAGCTTTTTTAACTTCCGTTTCATCGAATACCGTCCACCACGTCACCTCTAAACTATTCCACTTTTACTAAT
>JBASOB010000411.1:0-5021 GCA_049657865.1 Mobilitalea sp. | reverse complement strand
GCTTGGATGACAAGTCAATTCAAAGAGTGCTTAGAGAAGTTGATAATAATGAACTTGCAGTTGCTCTTAAGGGTTCGAATGAAGAAGTTCAGAATGTTATCTTTAATAATTTATCAAAACGTCTGTCTTCTATGATTAAAGAAGATATGGAATATATGGGTCCTGTAAGACTTAAGGATGTAGAAGAAGCACAACAGAAGATTGTTAATATTATCAGAAAACTGGAAGATTCCTCTGAAATTATTATTTCCAGAGGTGGAGGTGACGAGATAGTTGTCTAATATGATTAAAGCGTACTCTGTCCGTTATGAAGAAGGAACAACCAAAACAATTGATACTCATCTTAAGCATTTTGTAGAACCGATGATAGAGGTTTTGAAGCCTGTTTCGGTTTCAATTGAAGCAAAGGATGATTTTATCGAAGGGCTAAAAGCTTTAGTGGTTGAGCAAATTCCAACAAAGGAAGAGGAAGAAAATTCTTCTAAAATTGTGGAAGATGCCCATACAGAGTCAAAACTATTGATTGAACAAGCTAAAAAAGAGGCAGAGAGATTAAAAAACGAAGTATATGCTACTGCTCAGAAAAATGGCTACGATGATGGACTGTCTCAGGCAAAACTCGAACTAGTGAAGATGAAGACAGAATATGAAGAAAAAACCAAAAAGCTCCAAATAGAATATGAAAAGATGGCTCAGGAAATGGAGCCAAAGATGGCAGAGATCATTGGATATTTGGTTGAGAAAATGACTGGAATTATAATTGAAGATAAGGAAGACGTTATAATGTTTCTTGTCAGTCGTGCTTTAAAAAATGTAGATAAAAGTGATGAATATACGATTAAAGTATCGAAAGATGATTACGATTATGTCTCAAGCCGTAACCCGCTTTTATTAGAGGCAATTGGTCGAGATGTTAAGATCTTTGTTACAGAAGATTCCAATTTAAAGAAAAATCAATGCCTCATCGAGACGGATCTGCGTGCCATTGACTGCAGTTTAGACGTACAGTTGAAAAATTTGATTTTAGATATAAAATTACTCAGCGGCATTTAGTTTTTTGAATATTATGTCGATATAGTGTAGAAGGCAGGTAATGATGATATTAATCGATTTTAATAAATACAGACAACTGCTTGATCGTTCCTATGAAAAAAGAATTGGTAAAGTTGTAAAGATGGTTGGACTCACGATAGAAGCTTCCGGCCCAGACTGTAATTTGAACGATGTATGCTACATTACCGGAGACGATCCCAATCAGAAAAAAATAGCAGAAGTAGTAGGTTTTCGTGAAAACCGGGTTTTACTAATGCCATATGATGATATGACCGGTGTTGGAATTGGAAGTATGGTTGAAAATTCTGGTTCTGTCTTTAAAGTTCCGGTTGGTAATGAATTACTTGGTAAAACCTTGGATGGGTTAGGGTGCCCAATGGATTTGTCGGTTGCAGAATGTGGAACCTATTATCCGGCAGAAGCCCCACCGCCCGATCCCCTAAAGCGTAAAATAATAGATGAAGTATTACCTCTCGGGGTAAAAGCTGTTGACTCCATGTTAACAGTAGGCAAAGGCCAAAGAATTGGTATCTTTGCAGGTAGCGGTGTAGGAAAGAGTACTTTGCTGGGTATGTTTGCACGAAATACAAAAGCAGACATTAATGTGATTGCATTAATTGGAGAACGAGGCAGGGAAGTACGTGAATTTATAGAACGAGATCTTGGAGAAGAAGGTTTGAAGCGTTCCGTATTAGTGGTGGCAACCTCTGATAAACCTGCATTGATTCGTAAAAAAGCTGCAAAAACAGCAACAGCGATAGCAGAATATTTCAGAGATCAGGGAAAAGATGTATTGCTCATGATGGATTCCCTGACACGTTTTTCTATGGCACAGCGTGAAATCGGACTTGCTTCCGGTGAACCACCTGTTTCCAGAGGATATCCACCCAGTGTATATTCGGAGATGCCAAAACTGCTTGAACGGGCAGGAAATTCGGAACATGGTTCCATTACCGGGTTGTATACCGTATTAGTAGATGGTGATGATTTTAATGAACCAATCACGGATACGGCAAGAAGTATTTTGGATGGACATATCATGTTATCCAGAAAGCTTGGACATAAAAATCATTATCCAGCGATCGATATACTGCAGAGTATTTCCCGTTGCATGAGTTCAATCGCCTCTACCGAACACAAACTGGCATCAGGTAAATTAAAGAATGTGCTTGCAACGTATTCGGATGCAGAAGATCTTATCAATATAGGAGCCTATAAAAATGGTTCAAATCCGGATATCGACTATGCGATTTCAAAAATAAAAGAAGTAAATACTTTTCTTCAACAGGACGTTGATGATAAAATCGATTTTAATGATGAAATAAGGATGTTAATGGAGATTTTTAATAAATAATGAAAAAATTTCAATATCATATGGAAAATATCCTGCAAGTGAAAAAAAAGCTTGAAGATCAAATGAAGATTGCCTATGGAACTGCTAGAATGCGTTTGAACAAAGAAGAAGAAAAGCTGGAGAGTATGATACAGAAAGAAACTTCTTATCAAGATCAATTACGAGTATTGCGTTCGGATCGTCTTGATATTATGCAGATCAAACAATGTGAGCAGGCAGTCGAGTTCATGAAAATGAATATCAAGCAACAGAACATTGCAGTTAAAAATGCAGCACAGCGATTAGAAGTAGCGAGAATTCGTCTGCATGACGCAATGGTGGAAAGAAAAACTCAGGAGAGACTGAAGGAAAAAGCATTTGACAACTACAAAATTGAATATGATGCTGAGGAGAGGAAAGAAGTAGATGAACTTAACAGTTTCAACTATAATAATTCCAAACCGGATGAGGAGGACAGATAATGGCAAAGAAGAATAAAGCCGTCACTAACGAGAAAGAAGGAGGCAATAAAGTATTAACTGTATTAATTGCTCTTTTGATTGTTATTATATGGCTTGCTGTCTTTGGTGTATTGATAAAACTTGATGTGGGCGGTTTTGGCTCAGGAGTTTTAAGACCAATATTAAAGGATGTCCCAATTGTTAATATGATTCTTCCAGATGTAGCAGATGAACAGATTGCGGAAGAAAATAATTTTGCTTACAGTTCTTTGCCGGAAGCAGTTGCCAAAATCAAGGAATTAGAACTTACAATAGAAGAAATGAATCAGACAGATGCTGCTGCATCAGCAAGTACAGAAGAATTGCAGGCAGAGATAGATCGTTTGAAAGTATTTGAAGATAATCAGAAAGCATTTGAAGAAAGAGTAGCAGCTTTTGATAAGAATGTAGTTTTTGCAGATGCCGCTCCATCAATAGAGGAATATAAAGCGTATTATGAAGCAATTGATCCGATTAATGCAGAAACTATCTACAGACAGGTCGTTGAACAATTGCAGTATTCGGAAGCAATTCAGGTAAAAGCGGACATATATAAGAATATGGAACCTAAAAGTGCTGCAGATATTTTACAGACTATGACAGCAGATGTTGAGGCAGTATCCCAGATTCTTCTATGCATGAAACCAAAAGAGAGCGCATTGATACTCGCAGAGATGGATAACGTAGTTGCAGCTAAGATTACTAAGAAAATGCTGGATATGGATGCTGAAAAGCTAGCCCAGTAAAATAGGCAGGAATTATTCTATAGTATGATATTTTTTCATTCTATGGTGTAAGATATAACAAGGTCAGGTGGTAGATAGTAACTGCCGGCTTATGGAGAGGAGGAATACACACATGATGACGCAAAGCGTTATGACGCAAGCAGCAAGTTTGCTTGGAAGTACAACGGGCAGCGCCACTTCGAAAGGGAAACAGGTTGGTAATGGTTTTGATCTTGTAATTGAAAGAAGCTTAAAATCAGACCAGAAATTAACCGATAAAACCGATGCTTATACAGCTAAGACATCTGTCAAAAATGCAGATGCCACTGACAGCACGAAGAGTGACAAAGCTGACACCAAGGTAGACAAGACAGATACAGCCCAGACAAAAGAAACCGCAGCTACGGATAATACCAAAACTGTAAATAAGACAGAGGCAAAAACAACCGACAAAGTGGACAATAATACGGTAAAAGAAAGTAATGAAACCTCTATCACGGAGGAAGTACCTATTGATAACAGCGTATTAGCCCAGATTACCGCAATGTTACAAGCTGTTCGCGCACAGGTAATGGAAACTTTAAATCTTACCTCTGAGCAATTAGATCAATTAATGATGGAACAGGGAATGAGTGCATCTGATTTACTGGGACAGGAAAATTTGCAGCAGTTAGTTCTTGCTAATAGTGGAGAAACTAATATTCTGGCAACACTGACAGATGAAAATCTTGCAGATACCATGAAGCAATTACTTCAAGGTGTTGAGGATATTAAGAATGAGGCAGGTTTAAATCTTACCAAAGAACAGATTGAATCAATTCTAACACAGGTTGAAGCGGCAAACCAAACAGAGGAAACTCCGGTTACGATGGTTGAAGAATCTAGTACCAAAGTTGATTTGGGTCAAGGAAAAGAAGCAGCCAATGTAATTAAAAAAGAGGATGTGCAGACAAATTCCGAAACTAGCAACAAGAAAGATACTTCCGCACAGATTAGTACCTTGTCGGAGACGAAAGAAAGCAATACAGATGCACAGTCTGAGGCTGGTACGAATACGAACAAAGAACTAAGAGCAGAAGATCAATATCAGGTATTTGTTGATAACTTAGTAAAATCGACAGGAGAAACGAAAGTAGATTTTGCCGGTAATTTAGTACAAGTTACAGAACTTAGAGATATTGCCAATCAAATCATTGACCGAATTAAAGTTTCAATTCAACCAAATCAGACCTCAATGGAATTACAGTTAAATCCTGAGAATCTGGGAAAAGTGAATCTTACGGTTCAATCAAAAAATGGAGTACTGACCGCTCAATTTGTTGTTCAGAATGAAATAAGTAAAGAAGCAATCGAAAGTCAGATGCAGAGCCTGAAAGATACGTTGAATCAACAAGGTCTAAAAGTTGATAC
>JBASOB010000410.1:0-3201 GCA_049657865.1 Mobilitalea sp. | reverse complement strand
AATAGCCTGATTACCTCAATGATTTTACTGATCAGTATTCCTGTGGGTTGGAGTGCAGGATATCTATCCCAACATAACAGGATATTGCCACTTGTTATGAACATATTTCTGATTATGAGCGAGTTCTTAATGGTACTAATCATTACACGAAAGTTAAAGAAATAACAGTCGGACTATAACAGTTGGACACTTTAACAGTCGGACAAAAGTCGTACAAAATAATACTTGACTTGAAGTGGACTCCAAGTCCTATAATGAATTTGTAAAGATGGTTCCTAGATTTTCTAAAGAAATCAGAAGATAGGAAAGCCTTGTTAAAACAAATAAAATCATGAGGAGAATGTAAAATGGAGTATTCAAAATTAGGAAATTCGGACATTCAAGTTTCTCGTTTTTGTGTAGGATGTATGAGCTTCGGCGATCCTGCCAGCAAAATGCACGCATGGACGTTGAATTCAGAAGAAAGCGAAGCAATCATTAAGCATGCGCTTGATCTTGGAGTCAATTTCTTTGATACCGCCAACATCTACTCGGCAGGTACCAGTGAGGAATATCTTGGACGAGCTATTAAGAACAATATAGCCCGTGATAAGGTAGTACTAGCATCTAAAGTCTATTTCAATGAAGGTCATCTTTCCAAAGAAGCAATTCATCGCGAAATTGAAGGAACCTTGAAACGACTGGGTACCGATTATCTGGATCTTTATATTATTCACCGTTTCGATCATGATACTCCGATTGAAGAAACGATGGAAGCACTCGACAGCCTTGTCAAAGCTGGTAAGGTAAGAGCACTCGGGGCATCTGCAATGTATGGCTATCAATTTTACAATATGCAGCTCGCAGCCGAGAAAAATGGTTGGACACAGTTCGTATCCATGCAGGATCACTACAATCTTCTTTACCGTGAGGATGAGCGTGAATTGATTCAAATCTGCAAGCAGCAGAATGTTGCACTCACTCCGTATAGTCCGCTTGCAGCTGGCAGGCTTTCCCGTCTTGAATGGAAAACCGATTCGAAACGCAGTCAGACGGATACAACTGCTATTTCCAAATACGACAGCACATTAGAGATCGATTATAACATTGTACTCCGCGTTAATGAACTGGCAGAAAAATATAATGCCACCATGACACAGATTGCGCTTGCATGGCACTTTGCTAAGGGCGTTACAGCACCAATCATCGGAGCTACAAAGGTAAAGTACTTCGATGATGCGGTCGGTACTTTGAATATCAAGCTTACGGAAGAAGATGTTTCCTATTTGGAGGAATTGTATATCCCGCATAAAATTGTTGGAGCAATCTGATGAGAATAGCAAGGATGCTTGTAATAAATCTTAATCAGGAGATGCAATCATTATGAATAGTAAAGTATATGAATTTGAAGCAGAGATCAAAAAAGTGCCTGATATTGACGGTGCGTATATTGAAATACCTTTTGATGTTAAGTTAGAGTTTGGAAGAGGCAGAGTACCTGTCAGAGCTACTTTTGATGGAGAATCATATGATGGAAGTCTTGTCGTAATGAAAACACCGTGCCATATAATTGGAATAAGAAAAGAAATACGAGCAAAAATCGGTAAACAGCCGGGAGATATCATCAAGGTAACAATTCAAGAAAGAATTACAAGTAAATAAACCTTTACGAATAGGTCAACCGTATAATCATTACACGAAAAATCAAAATATAAATAACAATGATAGGAGGAAATTACATTGGCCATGACCAAATTTGCAAAAGAGTATCATGAAAAAATGTTTCCGGGATATGTATCAAAATTAATAGAGACAGATCCAGAATTTATTGAACTGTTTGATAACTTTGCATTTGATGAAGTAATAAATCAGAATGCAGGTAAAGATGAAAGTGAAGAAGGCAGAACTAGATTCATTGCAATTCTCGCTACTTTGCTAGGATGCCAAGGAATCGACGAATTCCGATTAATCATGCCAGCTGCGCTGAATTTCGGAGTTACTGAGGTAGAGATAAAAGAAATTTTATATCAATCGGTTGCTTATCTAGGAATTGGAAGAGTATTCCCTTTCTTTAAGACAGTAAATGAAATACTGGTGTCAAGAGGAATAGAACTTCCACTTGAAGGACAGGCAACAACGAACATGGACAATCGTTTAGAAAAAGGAATTCAGGCACAGGTAGATATCTTCGGGGAAGGAATGAAGGAGTTCTATCAGTCCGGACCTGAAGAATCAAGACATATCAACCTTTGGCTGGCAGATAATTGCTTTGGAGATTATTACACACGTACCGGACTTGATTACAGAAAGCGTGAAATGATTACTTTCTGTTTTCTTGCAGCGCAAGGTGGCTGTGAACCTCAGTTAACTTCCCATGCAGTTGCAAATATGAGGGTTGGAAATGATAAGAATTTCTTAATTAAAGTTATTTCAGAGTGCCTTCCCTTCATAGGATATCCGAGAAGTTTGAATGCACTAAGTTGCGTAAATGAAGCAGCTAAAACTGTTAAATAGGTAAAGGATAATGATGGAATCATGCGGATTGTAACATACAAATTGATATTATTTTATATTGTATAAATGATTTCCTAAGCGTATAATTTGCTTGTGATAGTCTCGTATTAATACAACATAGAAGATAAAAACATAAAACATACATAAAAACATAAACAAAAAATTATGCAAATGTTAACCTGTATAAAATTAAATTTCAACATGGATATTATTTCATTGAGAACACAGATTTAACGACTTCAAGATTTATGATTAATGATATTTTAAAGGTGTCTGCTAAAGTGACCTTTTAAGTATAAATAAAATCAAGTGAAGGAGGAAAAAATTATGGAAGAAATGAGATGTCCAGTGACAGGTAAAACAAGAAAAGCCGTAGCAGGTGGTGGTACTTCAAACAGAGACTGGTGGCCGAACCAGTTAAACCTGAAGATACTCCATCAAAATTCAAACTTAAGTAACCCGATGGGCGCAGATTTTAACTACTCCGAAGAATTTAAGAAACTTGATCTGAAAAAAATAAAACAGGATCTTATTACGTTGATGACTGACTCACAGGATTGGTGGCCAGCCGATTATGGACACTATGGTCCGCTTTTCATCCGAATGGCATGGCACAGTGCGGGAACTTATAGAATGGGGGACGGCCGTGGCGGCGCAGAGGACGGGACACAGCGTTTTGCACCACTTAACAGCTGGCCGGACAATGTG
>JBASOB010000409.1:0-1568 GCA_049657865.1 Mobilitalea sp. | reverse complement strand
TTGATTACATGAAAGGAGCAACTATGTCAAACAAGAAGAATGAAAATGCAGTATGTAGCACTACCATTATTCATGAGGATATATTAGAAAAAGTAAAACAGGAAATAACAGATGATGAAATCTTATTTGATATGGCAGCGGAGTTTAAGGTTTTAAGTGACCCTACACGTTTAAAGATTATAAATGTACTAATGCTTTCAGAAATGTGCGTATGTGATATTTCAGCTCTTTTAAATATGTCTCCGCCTGCTATTTCTCATCATCTAAAATCGTTGCGACAAACTCGTTTGATTAAATATAGGCGTGACGGCAAAATTGCTTACTATTC
Organism: Mobilitalea sp.; assembly: GCA_049657865.1. Classification (GTDB taxonomy): domain Bacteria; phylum Bacillota; class Clostridia; order Lachnospirales; family Lachnospiraceae; genus Mobilitalea. The sequence goes on along the minus strand of JBASOB010000409.1, from coordinate 1,240 downwards.
ATTAGATGATGAACATATCAAAGCAATGTTTAGTCAATGCTTAACCCATGTTACAGAATAAATATGAGAGCATTTTCGAAAGCTTATATCAAAAATAGCAAAAGTACTTGCGGATATGCCATAGGGCATACAAAGAATTACCACCTGCATGGTACCGCTCAGAGCCATTATAAATCGATACAAAAAAATGTTTAACTCAGATATTTATTTATTTGAGTTAAATTTTTTAAAAAAGACCTTGACAGTTGAACGTGTATTCAACTATACTGTAAACATAGTTGAGCGAATGCTCAATTGAATTTGAATAGAGGGAGGTTTTTCTATGGATAAGAAGATAGACAAGATAGGTGTATGCGATTGTAGCGTTATTCATTCAGATATTGTGGAAATAGTAAAATCAAAGATGCCTGAAGAATCCCAGCTTTATGATTTGGCTGATTTTTTCAAAGTTCTTGGAGATAGCACGAGAGTTAAAATTTTGTGGGTGCTTGACTCAAATGAAATGTGCGTATGTGATTTGGCAGTGCTCCTTAATATGACTAAATCTGCCATTTCTCATCAGCTGAAATCGCTAAAACAAGCGAATCTTGTTAAGTTTAGAAAAGAGGGTAAAATTGTCTTTTATTCTCTCGCAGATAAACATGTGAAAGACATCTTCGAAAAAGGCTTAGAACATGTTGTAGAATAATTAAAAATAATTTTGGGAGGTTTTATTATTATGAAAAAAACATTTAGACTTGAAGGTTTAGAGTGCGCAAACTGTGCAGCAAAAATGGAGAAGGCTATTAATGAGCTTGATGGTGTAAAGGAAGCTACTGTTAATTTTATGACCACAAAACTTGTTATCGAGGGTGAAGATGAAAAAATGCCTGTTATTATAGAAGCTACTGAAAAAATTGTTAAAAAAATTGAGTCTGACGTTGTTATGAAAAAGGCTTAACGAGGAGGCAGTGCTATGAACAATCGGTTAAAACGAATTATTGCAGGCGGCATAATTTTCGCTGCTACAATGATTTTAAAAACAAACAATGAGCTGTTAGAGCTTGCGTTATATCTTATCAGTTATATTATTGTTGGCGGAGATGTGGTTTTAAAGGCTATAAAAAACATTCTCAAGGGTAAGGTCTTCGACGAGAACTTCCTTATGAGCGTTGCTACAATCGGTGCATTCTTTATCGGCGAATATCCAGAAGGCGTTGCAGTTATGTTATTTTATCTGGTTGGTGAAACATTCCAAAGC
>JBASOB010000408.1:0-6458 GCA_049657865.1 Mobilitalea sp. | reverse complement strand
AGAATGGAACTTCCCTGTCTATAACAGGGTTATTCGTAGCAATCGGAGTTGCCGGTAGTGTGGACCTAGCTAAAAAATTAGGTGCAGAGACTGAAAACAATAAAATTCTGACGGATGAGAATATGGCTACTAATATTCCAGGTCTATATGCTGCCGGTGATTGTACCGGTGGATTATTGCAAATATCCAAAGCGGTCTACGAAGGTGCCAAAGCAGGAACTGAGATTATCAAATATCTAAGAAATCATAATAACCGAAAGAGTGCATAGTAATTATTTTCAATTTAAAACATCTCAATAATCTGATATTATAGAATTGGTCAATGACGCAAATCCTTTGTCCGATTGTTGCCGTATCAACCCTAATAACGAAATGAGGAGGTCAACCTATGGATTCCTATATCTTCTACGGAATTGCAATTATTCTATTATTTCTGTCCTTTATAAAGGATAAAAAAAAGACAAAAATGGCATTAAAAAAAGCATGGAAGGCCTTTGAGAACATCCTGCCCGAGTTTCTTGTAGTGATTTTACTGGTAGGATTCCTGCTTGCTATTCTTAATCCAGAAACCATTTCCAAAATAATCGGTTCCGAATCTGGATGGTTCGGGGTAATTCTAGCTGCGATTATCGGATCTATCACTCTAATTCCTGGATTTGTTGCGTTTCCAACAGCTGCCATCCTTCTCGATAACGGTGCCGGTTATATGCAGATAGCTGCTTTTGTGTCAACCTTGATGATGGTCGGTGTTATCACGATACCTGTAGAAATTAAATATTTTGGAAAGAAAATCTCTGTTCTACGAAATGTATTAGCGTTTTTCTTCTCCCTTGTTGTTGCTCTTATAATCGGAATGGTGGTGATGTAAATGAAAAAGTTAATCAAAAGATACCGTGTCTTTCTAGTTGTACTTCTCGCAATGATCATTTTGACTCTCTTTAACCAACAATTAGGTTGGAAAGCTCTTACCATTACAGGAAACTCTGTTAAAGAAATGTTACTGGTAATCCCTCCTATTTTCATACTTCTCGGACTTCTTGATGTATGGGTGCCAAGAGAAACCATGATAAAATACATGGGCGAAGGTTCCGGATTAAAAGGCATAATATTGGCCATCCTAATAGGTTCTGCCGCTGCAGGTCCATTATATGGTGCATTTCCAGTCGCTGCAGTGTTTATGAAAAAGGGTGTCAAATTCATGAACATATTGATTTTTATAGGCGCATGGTCAACTACTAAAATTCCAATGTTTCTTTTTGAGATGGCAGCGCTTGGCAGTAGGTTTGCTATAGCAAGACTTCTAATTGATATCCCTGGAATTATCATAATTGCACTGATACTTTCAAAAATGGTCTCAAAAAAAGAGGTAGCACGACTCTATGAAAATGCTAAATTGAATAATCAGTAGTAATTATATATTACTATAATTTATTTTAATAAATTCTTTTTTCTTTATACTTTATTTTATAGTATGCATTTTTATTGTTGACATATGCCAACAATTGTCTTATCATATTCTTCTATGGGCATATGCTAACTATTCAACTATTTTTCAATTATGCCTTAAAACTTTATTCTAAAGGAGTACTAAAAATGAAAATTGCTTTACCATCACGTCAGGATCTAGTTGATAGTCATTTTGGTCATTGTGAATATTATACAATTTTTACAATTGACGACGCTAATATTGTGAATCAAGAAACGCTCGCATCTCCATCAGGCTGCGGCTGTAAATCAGACATTGCACCAATTCTCGCCGGAATGGGTGTTGAAATTATGCTTGCTGGAAATATGGGAGATGGTGCTGTGAATGTTTTAAATAGTGCCGGTATTAAGGTAGTGCGTGGATGTTCCGGAAACGTGAAGGAAGTTGCACTCGCATGGCTAACTGGTTCTTTATCCGATTCAGGTGATTCCTGCCACGAGCACGGTGCAGACTGCCAGCACTAGAACTTATTTATTCTGCTTTAAAATCAATACACTTGAACTTCTTAATTACTTTTACCGATTTTAAAAAGGCCTTTAAATTAACATTAATTGTTAATTTAGAGGCCTTTTATTTAGTTCTCATAACAGATAAAATTTCATAATAAAATACATTTGCCAGGCTTTGCGATACCTATGCACGCAAAACCAATATATGCTTCTCGATGCTTCTAAATAGATAACTGAATCTTATAATCTATATTAATTTATTAGTCCATATTTCTATGGCGACAGCAGTTTTTGTGACAAAATTTATCTTTACAATTATGTTCACATATTACGTCATCAGAACCACAATCCGGGCATACATAATTGCCATTCTTAATTGCTTCAAGATTTTCAAAGCTCTCTTTCCACTTTTTACCGCATTTTTTGCACTGAATCGGACAAATATTGCGAGTAAAATTACCACCTTCTATATGTATCATCTTTCCATTAATCAGGCTATCCGCTACTTTCTCTCTTGCTGATAACAGTATCCGTTGAAATGTCGGTCTTGATACTTCCATTCGCTCCGCACATTCACCTTGTTCTAATCCTTCTAAATCTTTTAATCGAATTGCTTCTAATTCTTCTAACTTTAAAACATTTTCAGGTAATTCCGATACTTCCGTTTCAGATGGCACGAAATATGGTATCGCTGGAATATGTTCGATTTTTCTAAGTTTTATTGGTCTTGCCATTTTTAAGTCCTCCTAATAATGATTAAATAAACGGATAGATGCATAACCCGATGGCGCCTGCTCCAATCATAACACGGATTGGGCTTACTTTCCACTTTCTAAGAATAAATAATGCTACTGAAAATATAGTCACTGCAACAAAATCGATATCATCTGGTTTTCTTGTAATACCTTTTCCATTCCAAATAGCTAAAATTACCAATGCCAATCCTGCCGAAGCAATCATCGCGATGACTGCAGGTCTCAAACCATTTAATATACCTTGTACGGCAGATAATCCTCTGTACTTATAATAAATATATGCCAGGGAAAGTACAATCATACAAGAGGGTAAAACACACCCGATTGTAGCAACAATTGCCCCTTGAATCCCTCCAATACGCAACCCGACAAAGGTGGCTGCATTAATTCCTATCGGTCCAGGTGTCATCTGTGATATCGTTACTACATCTGCAAATTCCGCCATGCTCAACCAGCCGTTAATACTTACGACTTGGTTTTGGATCAACGGCATAGCTGCATAACCACCACCAAAACTGAATAAACCGATTTGAAAAAAGCTCCAGAATAATTTTAAATATATCATTTTTATACCTATGCCTTTACATGTTTTGAATAGTACATTGCAATACCACCAATCATTCCGCTTGCTAAAATCACAAAAGCAACATTAATATCCAGAAAAAAGCTTACCAAAAATGCACCAATCATGACTGCGATAGGAACTACTCTTCTTTCCTTTATTAGATCAATCATCATGGATAATACAACATCGATGATTACTGCTGCAACTCCTGCCTGCATTCCCTTGAGCACATATTTTACAATCATACTATCCCGAAACTCCGTATATGCTACCGATATTACAGATAATATGAGTAAAGGCGGCAAGACAGTTCCTAATATAGTGATCATTGCTCCAAGCACACCTGCGAGTCTGTATCCAACAAGAATTGCTGCATTGACCGCAATTGCACCTGGTGATGACTGCGCGATTGCGGTTAAGTCAAGCATCTCTTTTTCATCTATCCACTTATACTCATCAACAAACTTTTTTCTCATTAATGGAATTATTACAAATCCACCACCAAACGTAAATGCGCTCAAATAGAAAGTGGAGGAAAACAGTTTGAAATAAAATTTTATATCTTTCTTCATCTTTGTCTCCTTCCTTACTTTGTTATTATAACCCAATCGCTCCAATCTGTGTATTTAAATTATTAAATTGTTTGTTATTCACAAAAAAATCTGATTTCAAAATCACTCTACATGATTTGAAATCAGATTTTTATTCTATATTATTATTAACGACTTAAATCTTTATCTTGATTCTCCCGCTAGGTGATGCTAGGTGCTGCAAGGTTCTGCTATGCTCTCCATTATAAAATTTTACATTTAATCTATCAATAGGTGCTTAGGTCTATTTATTTGTCTTTAAACCAAAAATCCTATAGATAGGGCAGAAACCGATTGCTGCCGTTAAAATTGGAACAATCCCAATAAGTCCGAGATATTTCATATTACCTTCCACTAAAAACAATAAGCTCAAAAGTGCAATTCCTATAATGACCCTAATAATTTTATCAATGCTACCAACATTCTTCATAATAATAACCTCCATTCTGCTTACAATTTTTCTATTTATCATTTTTCTTTGCTCTAATCATGTGTTTTAACATATTGTCAGTTTTTCTATTTCTATGATTCCATTATACTTCGATTCTGATTCCATTCAGTGATAATGTCACGTTTCATATCAAAACATTATAATATATCAAAATTTCTTAGATCCTTAGTAAGTTTTATGCATCAGAATTTTTAAGATTATCAGTATGTGATCATTTGTTAGTATTTTAAAAATTATTTCTCAGTGATCATGCATCTGGATTTTAAGATTATCTGTCATTGATCATGCATCTGGATTTTAAGATTATTTGTCAGTGATCATGCATCTGGATTTTAAAGATTATTTGTAAATGATCATGCATCTGGATTTTCAAATTAATCTAAAAGTTATTATGCTTTAAAATATTTTTTAAGATTAGCCGGTAGTTCATAGTCAGTTTTATCAGCATTCTTCTCATCAGATACTGCTTTCTCAGAATAAACTTCCTTTAATATTGCGTTAATTATAAATTCCTTAGGTGGCTCTGTATATTCCTTTCCTTCATAGGTCCATACTCTGCAGTCAACGTCATCACCGCACAAATCTCCGCATTCCTTGCAGGAAGACTCTATCACTTCCATCGCAATATCTTTGCCGTTGATTCGAATGGTCGGTGAACTTAAAAACTTATATTTTATAGCCAATTCTTTTGTATTAATATTTACTTTATTCAATTCAATATCATATCCTGCGGCTTTTAATACTTCAGAAACATTGTTGATTGCTGTATCAAGATTTGATTCGGTCCCCTGGCATCTTTCACAAACGCTTAAATCAAGATATAGAAAGTCAATCACAATCTGCTTATTTTGCTGTTCTGGAGTACAACATTCACTTCCACAAGAACAACAGCTATTTTCTTCTTCTTTTTTCTTACCTAGTGCAAATGATTCCATAATAATCGCTCCTCATTTCCTGTTTTTCATTTGTTTCCTCTTTCCTTAATAGATATTATATCTACTAACTCGAGGCGTTACAACAATCGTTTACCATAACAATTATACTGCTATCTCTAACGAAATTCTATATGATTTATAAACGCTTCATTTCAAATCATAAGTGTTTCATTTCAGAGACCAAATCATAGGTGTTTCATGTCAGAGATTTGCTCCTTTTTATATTCCAAGTCATCTTATGTCTCCAATCAGATTCCGTTTTCCACCAGCCATTTCATAACGTTTTCTTCTCTTTCTCGAGTATCATTATGCTTCGAATCGTATTTACTCATTTTCTTCTGTGCTACGATATTTCCATCTACCATATATAATATCCTTTCGGTTTTTGCAGCTACCTTTACATCATGAGTAACTAACATTACTGTTGTACCTTTTTCATTAATATCTGCAAGAATTGACATGATTTCTGCTGCTGATTTAGAATCTAGAGCTCCGGTCGGTTCATCTCCAAATATAATATCCGGATCATTTATAAGGGCTCTGCAGATTCCAGCTCTCTGAAGCTGACCTCCGGAGGCCTGGGTGATATTATTATCAGCAAGCATTTCAATCCCAGTCATATCCATTAGTTTTTTTGCTTTTTGATTTATATTAATTTTATCCGCATTATTTGATACAAGTGCAGGAAACATCACATTATCAATCACTGACAAATTCTTTAATAGATTAATATCCTGAAAGATAAATCCCATACTACTCAACCTAATCTTTGCCAGTTCTTCTTCTTTTAATCCACTGATTTCACGACCCTTTAATTTTACGCTACCAGAAGTGAGTCTGTCCATTCCACTGATATTATATAGCAGGGTTGACTTTCCACTTCCCGAGGGTCCCATAACTGATACAAATTCGCCTTCTTCTAGTATAAGGTCTATATTCTTTAAAATATGAAGTTCATTATCTTTTCCTATCTCTACTTTTTTGTTCAGATTTTTAGCTTCCAATATATTTCTCATATTTATCTCCATTCTTGTGACAATCTACAATTTATATACAACTTTTCAGTATCACATTCACCACCTGAAGAATTTCAATATAAATTCTTTTAAAAATTTATTTTAGAATTCTTATTATTTCTTGCATACTTTTCGTAAGATATTTGGCTGACCTGCTTTTCTTATGATATTTGACTGGCCTGCTTTTCTTAAGATATTCGGCTGCCTTTCT
>JBASOB010000407.1:0-4693 GCA_049657865.1 Mobilitalea sp. | reverse complement strand
ATTAGATTTTTTAAAGTATGACACAAAGTTAACTAAAAGTTAAGGCGGATGATTTGACCCTTACGTATTAACCTTGTTTTATTCAGAATTTATTCGAATTACTATTTTCCCCCTATCTATACAGATTAGTTCTCTACATAGAATTCTCTGCTAGAATAAAAAATAAGACCGGATATCCTAACTCAGGATAATCGGTCTTCTGCTTTTAATTGCATCTGCTATATTATATATTAAATTTTGCTATGGTATCTCTTAGATTGTCGGCTAATTCGGTCAAGCGGTCACTGACTTCCGCAATTACCTGCATGGAGGCAGTCTGTTCTTCCATCGTGGAAGCAGCCTGTTGTGTACCTGCTGCATTCTGTTCAGCGATTGCGGATAAGGATTCCAGCATAATCTTTATCTCATTATTTGCTGTCTTCATTTCCTTTTCAGAATTGTTCAACTCGGTAACTACCTGATCTGATTTACCCATCGACTCCGAGATATCTTGATATTTTTTAATCGTAACGGACACACTTTTATGTTGTTCCTCGGAGGTAATTGAAATTCTTTTCACGCTGTCAACAGCCTGAGTTATGTTTTTCTGCAGCTCTTTAATTATGACATCGATGTAGCGGGTAGATTCTGCTGATTGGTCCGCCATATTCTTGATTTCCTCTGCTACAACTGCAAATCCCCTACCTGCTTCACCTGCTCTTGCCGCCTCAATCGAAGCATTTAGTGCTAATAGATTCGTTTGGCTGGCCATATCTGAGATGATTTTACTGGCCTCTCCGATTTTAACGGAACTATTTTTCATGTTTGTCATTGTATCAAAAGTATTCTTAGTCGCAATGTCATTTTCATTCGTCAGCAGAGTAAGCCTCGCAATGTCTTTCAGACCATCCTTCACAAAATTATTAACCTGCTCGGTGGTAGTGTTGAGGTTAATCATATGTTGATGATTAATTTCTATTTTGCTTCCTAGCAGTGCCGCCTGAGACAGTCCTGATGCCGTATTACCAGCTTGCTCTGAGGCTCCTTTGGCAATATCTTCAACCGTGCGGGAGATTTCTTCTGAAACAGAAGCTGATTGTTGGGAAGAAGCCGTTAATTTCTGTGCGGTGTCTGAAACTTTATTTGCTGATGACGTGATTTCTTTCATGATTTCCCTGAGATTTGTCGTAAGCAGCTGAAAAGAACCGGATAAAGTACCAATTTCATCCTTCTGATTCAAATATACTTCTGCAATATTTTCCCGAATATCGAGCTCTCCCAAGCGTTTCGAGTGCTTGGTCATCTCAATCAGCGGTTTGGTCAGCATAGTTCCGAGCAGGTATACGAGTCCGAAGCTTACGATTAATACGAGCAGCATGACAAACATAATTGTGCGTAACATTTTAGGAATGGCCGACATAACTTCCGCTTGATCTGCGGTAATTACGAAGCACCAATTGGTTCCTTCTATTGGGGCATATCCTGCATACAAGGTGCTATCTTCTGATTGATAACTTGTAACCCCTGATTTATCTTGAATAATTTTCTGGAATGCCTCTGCTGTATTTTTAAGATCCGGATCCTCAGTTACTGCTTCAATAGGATTGTATCGTTCTACTACCTGATTGATATCCGGATGGGCAATGATGGTTCCGAGCTCATTTACCATAAAGGAGTACCCATTTTCACCGTAACCAATATCTTTCGTGATTTCGCTTAAGGCATTCGCTTCCATCCGTCCTACTAAGGCTCCGACAACCTCTCCGTCTTTCAGCACCGGAACCGCAACTTCGATCTCTATCTTTCTAGTCACCCTGCTAATGATGAGATCAGATATCTCTGCATTTCCTTCAAGTGCAGATGCTACATAAGTTCTGTCACTCATCAGACTAATAGTTCCATCCGTATAATAAGTATAACCATTCGGCAAGACGAACCCGATATCAATGAAATCAGTTTTTTCCAACTCTTCTATTAATACTTCCGTATTGACTTCCCAGCCCATATTAATAATCTCGGTTTTCTTAGAGACCATGCTAAGCGCAGCTATCACAGAATTCATTCTGCTTTCAGTTATTTTAGCTCCCTCTGTTGCTAATAACGTCAGAGAATATTCTGCTTCCTCTTTAAGAGAACGATATCCGATTACTACCGAAATGGAACCAATTACAAAAGCAACTAATAATACCAATACTGAAAAATAAATCATTAATTTTGTCTTAATACTTTTCATATGCAAGCCTCCCCATAAATACTGTTCTTTGAATGTTTCAACGCAAGTTTTGTTTTCTGTCATGATCATACTTTCTTACTACTTCTGAATATTGTTTTCTTAATTTTAACAATTAATTTACGTAAGTTCGTGCACGTAATGGTTAACTTTATGTAAAATCTATATAAAGTCAACACTTCCTGCATCATGAAATGTCTTACTTTGCTGCAAGAAAACATCAAAAAGGATATCGAACACAACAACTGTCGCTGTCATGTACGATATCCTTACGATGGAGTATGGATCACTTGCTATTATAATGTATCATATTATGGTAATTTATATTGATATCCACCGTTTCTTCCTTTTTTTCTAGGTCTGAAAGAAGAATTCAACAATTCTGATTTTTCCTTGAATTTCTATCTGCAGTGGTCTATTCTCTCCTAGTTCAAATTCAAATGAATTAATCAGTACTTCCATCTGTCTAAAATCCTCCATGACATCTAAGCTATTCTCTGCAATCTTCCTATCGCCATATCTTACAATCAAAAGTCCTGGTTCTTCTGCTTTTACATCAATCATGAGTTTCCTTGGAATACTCTTAAAACTAACATCATTATAAACCGCGATTCCTTTTGGTTTCTGATGTTCTACTATAGTCTTTGGCAATATACAAGGTTTCTTGTCATGTCCAAGATGCAGGTAAATATTCTCATAGCTATCGTAATGGTCACATGGAATTGTTTTGGTCATATCCCTGCTTGCAATGATCGTCCCTGCAACATGTACTCTAGTTTCCAGCCTGATATCCTCACTGGAAGCTCCTACCTGAAACATGTAATCATTCTCTTCCAGCACCATCGCACCGGTAACTACATCATAATATCTCAAGTCATTGCAGGGAACGTGAAAGAGAACCGGCATCTCCTCACCCGCTTTTATTGAAATTCTATGAAAACCTTTCAGTGTTTTGATAGGCTGGGTAGTTCTTGAATTTAGATGACTTACATACAACTGTACTACTTCATCGCTGTCATAGGCACCCACGTTTTTTACGAGCATGCTAACTTCTATTTGATCATTAACCTGTTTCACCTGCAGATCCTGGTACAAAAATTCTGTATAAGAAAGTCCGTATCCAAAGGGATAGATGACTTTTCCTTCAAAATACTGATAGGTTCGTTTTCCCTTGATAATATCATACTCTCTCATGGGAGGAAGTTCTTCATTGCCTTGATACCAGGTCATATTAAGTCTTCCTGCTGGTGAATACTCTCCTGAAATTGCCTTAGCAATCGCAGTTCCCAGATCCTGACTGCCTGATGCAGTCATCAGAATTGCCGGTAGGTTCTCTTTCTCCCATTCAACTTCATAGGGATAATTTGTGACAAGTACTAATACGACATTAGGATTCACTGACTTAAGATTTTGAAGGAGTTTTCGTTGTTCTGCAGGCAGGAGTGTATTGGGTCGATCTACATCCTCTTTACTGCTGATGATTGGGTGACACCCAATTACTGCAATTACTGTGTCTGCTGTTTTAGCAAGTTCTACTGCCTGAGCGATACCACTTTTGATCAACTCAAAAGTAAATATACTTCCCGCTTGTGAAGCAGTCTTTTCATCATCTTCAATCTGATCCGTGCTTATATTTTCAGATAAAACGAGTCTTCCTGCCTCATTTAGATAGATAACCTTATGATTCCAGGCTTCTATGGTAAATTTCTCAGTAGTATCTTTCATACCCTGGTTCACTCCATGCAAAGAAAAGGATTCTTGTACAAACCAGCTGAACACCTCCTCTTTTTTCGCTAGGATACCTCCATTTTCATCCTCGGCAGTAAGGAATTTCCCAATTGAGGTTGCTCGTAAGGTATGTTTATTATCTCCCCAGTCCGTGTGTTCAAATACTTCCGCTCCCAGTGCATCCGATAGATAACAGCCTCCGTCTTCTTTCACTGCTAGGTATTGTCCACCCACGCAAATTTTAATTCGGTCAATCCCATCAGCGAAAGACAAATCTGCTGATGCGAATTCCTGCCTCAGTGCCTTCCACGGAGTTACCTGCGTCAGCGGTACTCCTGAATACCAGTCTTTATTCCACGCATCTGCTAAGAGCCCTACCACTGCAATAGATTTCTTCGTTGTATTACGAATAGGCAGCATCTGTTTCTCGTTTTTCAACAGGATCACTGCCTTCTTAGCAACTTCAAGACAGATATCCTTATTCTCTTGACAATTCAGGCGATCGGTACCAATAGCAGAGTAGGGACACTCATCTCCTGTATCATAGAGACCAAGTCGAAGTTTCGTGGAAAAGGTATTTCGTATCGAACGGTTCAAATCCTCCTCTGTAATCAATCCTAATCTAATTGCCTCTTTCGCTGCCGCAATCACAATATCATCCGGATCATTAAAAGAATCAACTCCTGCTTTTAGTCCGAGAGCAAGTGTCTGCGCATCTGTTTCTACATAGCCATGTTTCGTGACCGTCTGTGCCAA